>NZ_QWGO01000011.1:0-118635 GCF_003435535.1 Desulfotomaculum sp. OF05-3
TTGCTTCGGTGGTTCGAATCCACCTCCGCCCATTAAATAGGTATTGATTTTTCGATATTTATTTTGTATAATTAAAAAGCATCGTCGCGGGGTGGAGCAGTCTGGAAGCTCGTCGGGCTCATAACCCGAAGGTCGTAGGTTCAAATCCTGCCCCCGCAATTATGCCCAGATAGCTCAGTTGGTAGAGCAGAGGACTGAAAATCCTCGTGTCGCTGGTTCGATTCCAGCTTTGGGCATTACAACTTCATAGTTGTATGGGATATTAGCTCAGTCGGTAGAGCACTTGACTTTTAATCAAGTTGTCCGGGGTTCGAATCCCCGATGTCTCATTAAGTTGCGGAAGCCGAGAGGTTTCCGCTTTTTAGTATTCTAAAGTTTGCTAAAAAAGAGGTTGCTGCACATTCACACAGCAACCTCTTTTTAGGTTAAAGTATATGTTGTTGAAAGTCGAAGATCAGTTTGATTTTGTCGGAATGAACTGTGCAATGCGTCCGGCGAAATCAGCGATATTCTGAGTCTGAAGGATCACACGGCCAGGACCGGTAAGCTTTGTGAGGAAGAGACCTTCGCCGCCGAAGAAGATGTTTCCAAGGCCTTTGATCGTCTCAACTTCATATTTTACGGTTTTCTCGAACGCAACGATATTTCCTGTATCAACTTTGATCACTTCGCCCGGTGCAAGCTGTTTCTCGACAACATCGCCGTCGATTTCGAGAAAGGCCATTCCGGAACCGGAGATGGATTCAAGGATGAAGCCTTCGCCGCCAAACAGTCCGGAAGTAAATTTCTTTGTGAAGGTGACATCAAGATTTACAGAATCCTGTGCGCAGAGGAATGCACCTTTCTGGCAGATCATGCCGCCGTTTTCTGCCGCGTCGATCGGAAGAACCTGCCCAGGTACAGTTGACGCAAATGCGATCGTGGCACCCGGAGCATCCGCACGGTAGGTAGCCATAAACATGGATTCACCGGCAAACATGCGGCCAAGACCTTTCATAAATCCGCCGCGTGTGTTTGTGGACATGGAAATCCCTTCAGACATCCAGGACATTCCGCCGGACTGTGTGTACATAGTTTCGCCTGGAGCATCAAATTTGATCTCAACTGCAGGGATAGTTGTGCCAATAATTCTGTATTTCATAGGATCCTCTCTTTCTGGCGTATTGAACGATGAAAATACGCTTGTATTGCTGTATCCAAAAGATACACAAGGGTGAACAAATATATTATATCATACTCTGCCGATAGTTACAAAAGAGATACTGGAATGAAATTTACAGTGAAAAATCCTGTTTATGAAAATAACAAAATGATAACATGTTTACAGTTTCCTTAAATGTGGGGGTGCTCGCTTGTGTGAAAAAATTATGGATGATAAAATATCGGTAACAAGTTCAGTGACAGGCGAGTTCAGTTTTGGAAAAAGAAGGTGGCAAGGTGAAAAAGATTTGGATGATGACGGCAGCTTTAGGACTAGGAATCTGGCTGACAGGGTGTTCGCCGGCTTTTGTTCCGGTAGAAGATCCGAGTGAGCCACAGACAGAGGAACGAAATAGTCCTGAAACGGAAAAAGAAGATCAGAGGGAAAATCTGGCCTTTCAGCCACTTTCGGAGGAAGAACGTCGGTGGATCGTAACAGAATTGGAATCCTTTGATGGAGATCATAAATTTTCGGATATGGATCCGGAAAAGGCAGCATCCTGCGGCGGAGAGATCCGGGATGCGTATGATTTTGTTGGACGGGAGACGGAAAATGGTTGCGGGTATGTCCTGGGATTTCGAAAAGGCAAGGAGGATCCGCTGAAAGATCTCAGCATTTACAGCATTGATGATGTGATCGAGGCTGAAAAGTGGAACGAGGACGAAAGTATTTTTGAAAAAGTATATACTTTCGAAAATGTTTATGAAATGTATTACACGGAAGCAAAGGATGTTCTGTTTTTTGTTCCGAGCGGAATAGAAGGACCGGAAGAACTCAGAAAAGCGTTTACATATAGCCTCTGTGACGGTGACGAGGGGGTCCGGTATCTGGAGACTGTAAAGGAGCGCGGTGTGCGGATGTCACCACCGGAGGACGGCGGATATCTTACCGTCCGAAGATTTGAAGCTGCAGAGGTACTGGAGGAATATATTCCTTTGACTGAGGATCAGGAGAAAGAGATCACCGGCTTGAATGAGATCATTGATCCGGTAATGTATGGAATAGATGGGATCACATATGCGGCAAGCCAGGAAATTTATGAGTCAGAAAACCCGGATCCGGATGAGATCACGGTTCCGGCATTAAAAATTGCAGAGGAAAAATGTGAATTTCAGACGGTCGGAACGGAAGACATGAAAGAAATTACAAGTGCGGAACTTGAGGTGGTCCCGATTTCCAAAGAGCTGGAGAAAAACACCGATTTGGCGCGCAAAGATTCTGCTGACTCGGAGGTCGTAGGGATTTCCGAGATGCTGCAGGATCCGGAATTGTTAAAAAGGCTGGAGGAGATCCTGGCGGGGGCATCTTTTGATGAAGCGAAAGAATGTCCGTATAACGGGATCCTGACGCTGACAAAGGCGGATGGGACACAGGTAGTGGTGAGACTGGCATCGGACGGATGCGATTCGATGGTTTATGGCAGCTATAGCTTTTATCAGGCAGCCGGGGGTGAAGTCGCGGAAATTTGGGATATGTTTCCGGAGGTAAAAGCGGAGATTGTAAAGTAAGCCGGCGTTTGTAGTATTGACATTTCTTATGGAATACAGACAGATATTAGACTGGGTGAACAAAGAAGACTGGAGTGCATTATTGGATGTAGGACAGTCGCAGATTGAGAAACTTCTCTCGGAGCAAAAAGAAAAAAATATTTTATAACGAATGCGGATGCGAATTTGACGGACAACTCCCAGTTCATTTGCAGGCGGATGGGAAACAGGAGAATAAAAATTTTGAATTACAGAAAAGAAAAACAGCCGGGACTTTTAGAACGGCTGACAGAATATGCGGGATCGGATGCGTATCCATTTCATATGCCGGGACATAAAAGACGGGAGATTCCGGATGGGATCCCGGGGGGATTTCCGGACCCGTATGGGATCGATATCACGGAGATCGATGGGTTTGACAACCTGCATCATGCGGAAGGAATTTTGAAGGACGCCATGGATGAGGCGGCTGCGATCTACGGGGCGGACCGGTCCTGGTATCTTGTGAATGGGAGTACATGCGGGATTTTAAGTGCAGTTTTTGCGACTACGGAAAACGGCGGAAAGATCCTGACAGCGAGAAACTGTCATAAGGCGGTGTACCATGCGATCTACCTGAACCGGCTGGAGGCGGAGTATCTGTATCCGGAGGAGATCACGGAATTCGGGATCAATGGAGGAATCCGTGCGGAGGACGTGAGAAAAGCGCTTGAAAAGGATGCGATGCGCTGTGCGGGAAATTCGGGGGATGTGAGAGGAAAAAACACGAAAATCCAGGCAGTGCTCATCACATCCCCAACCTATGAAGGCGTGGTGTCGGATATCCGGGCGATCGCGGATGCGGCTCATGAATACGGGATCCCATTGATCGTCGATGAGGCGCATGGGGCACATCTGGAGTATGCAGATCAGTGTCACAGCTTTCCGAAATCGGCGTTGGAATACGGGGCTGATATCGTGATCCAGAGCCTTCATAAGACGTTGCCATGCTTTACACAGACGGCAATCCTGCATGTGAAGGGAAAGTTTGTGGATCAGGACAGAGTTTCGAGGTATTTGTCCATGTTTCAGACGTCCAGCCCGTCATACCTTTTTATGGCTGGGATGGAGCGGTGCATCCGGTATATGGATGGGGACGGAAGAAATGGGATGGTCCGGTATGAGGAAAGACTGGAGCACTTTATGGAGCGGATGGAAGGACTTCAGGTACTTGAGGTTCTGGACCGGGAAATCTGTGGGAAATATCGGACTGTGGCCGGATGGGATCCGTCGAAGATCGTGGTTTCCACGATGCGCGCAGAGGATTTTCACGGGGAAGAGCTGGCGGAGACACTGCGGAGAAAATACCATCTTGAGATGGAGATGACAGCGCCGGAGTATGTGATCGCGATGACGTCGCTGATGGACACGGAAGAAGGATTTGAGCGGCTTGGAACGGCGCTGCTGGAGATTGACGGGGCATTGAGACACTGCGTGGAGCCTGAACAGCAAAAAGAAAAAGGTGAGTCAAAGGAAAAAGAAAGATGTGAGACTCCAGAAGTCACGGAATCCAAAGTTTTGCACCCGGTCAGGAGAATGCTCATCTGCGAGGCGATGAATGGCGATACGGAGCGCACAGCGCTTCAGGATACGGTCGGGAAGGTATCTGCGGAGTTTGTGTATCTGTATCCGCCGGGAATCCCGATCATCGCGCCGGGAGAGGTCTTCACGGATGCGATCGTGGAGAAGATCATGGCGTATAAGGCAGCAGGGCTTCTTGTTCAGGGACCGGCTGATCCGGATGCGGACGTGATCTTAACATGTCAGACGCCAGGGCTTGTTCATAAAGGATGCTGATGAGTATGCTGCTGGGGAAGGAAATCGTTAGTGATTCAATTATTTTTCCAAGCAGGAACAGGAATTCTTACATCGTATAAGTGGAGACGCGGATCCCGTGAAATTATCGAGCGAGGATGGAAACAACGGTTGCACGGGACCTCTGATTTTGATACAATGAAAAGATAGAACCTGAAAAGTGGTTGTAAAAGTTCGATCGAAAAGTCTTATCTGACAGGGATAAAAATTATAATACAGAAGGCTGAGAGAAACAAATGGGCAGGATATATTATCTTCTTGGAAAGAGCGCGACAGGAAAAGATACACTGTATAAGGAAATCCTGAAACGGAGACCAAAGCTGCGGACGGTGACGATGTATACAACAAGACCGATCCGGGAAGGCGAGACGGACGGAGTGGAATATTTCTTTACCGGTCGAGAGGAGCTGGAGAGGCAGCTGGCTTCCGGAAAGGTGATCGAGTCGAGAACTTATCAGACGATCGCCGGTCCATGGACTTACTATACGGTGGATGACGGGCAGTTTGATGTTGCCGACGACGAGTCCTGTCTTATGATCGGGACACTGGAATCTTACGAGAAGATGTGTGCCTATTTTGAAGCGGGAAAGATGGTCCCGGTCTATATCGAGGTCCCGGACGGGATCCGGCTTCTCAGGGCCGTCAAACGCGAGGAAAACCAGAAAAAGCCGAATTATCGGGAAGTCTGCCGGAGATACCTTGCAGACGAAAAAGATTTTTCAGAGGAAAATCTGGAACGCTTGGGAATTACGAAGAGATATCAGAACACGGATATGGAAATGTGCCTGGAAGAAATCCTAAGGGATTTGGATAAATAACTTTTTATAGGCGTTATTTTGTGGTAAGATAAAATGGAAACACCGTTAGCGGGAACAGTTAAATGTTCTGTTCGAACCGGGAAGCTCCGGCGTAAAAAGCACTGCCGGAACCAACAGGATGAGGAGGGATGCGGCTATGTCAGAAGAAAAGATCATGGGATTTGAAGAGATCCTCGGGAATGAGATGGTGAAAGATCACTTTAAAAAGGCGATCCAGAACCATAAGATCTCACATGCTTATATCCTGACGGGAGAAGCCGGCATGGGAAGAAAATCGATCGCGAATGCGTTTGCGATGACACTCCTGTGCGAAAAAGGCGGAAGTGAGCCGTGTATGATGTGCCATTCCTGCAAGCAGGTGATGAGCGGAAATCATCCGGATCTCATCTATGTGACGCATGAAAAGCCGGGAAGTATCGGCGTGGATGATGTGCGGGAACAGATCAATGATACGATCATGATCCGTCCGTACAGCAGTTATTATAAGATCTATATCGTGGATGAGGCGGAAAAAATGACGGTCCAGGCGCAGAATGCCCTGTTAAAAACGATCGAGGAGCCGCCGTCCTACGCGGTCATCATTCTGATCACGACGAACCAGGAGGCGTTTCTTCCGACGATCCTCTCCAGATGTGTCCAGATGAAGTTAAAGCCGCTTAAGGATTTCACGATCAAGAGTTACCTGACCCAGAATCTCCATATCGCGGAGAAGGATGCGGATATCTGCGCTGCATTTGCGAGGGGAAATCTCGGAAAGGCGATTCATCTGGCTTCGTCGGATGAATTCAAGGAACTTTTCCAGAAGGTCATGGTTCTCGTGAAAAACGTGGGAACTATGGATATTTCGATGCTTCTGGATTGTATCCGGGAGATGAAAGAGCAGAACTTTGATATCGGCGAGGTGCTGGATCTGATGCAGCTCTGGTACCGGGACGTGCTCATGTTCAAGGTCACAAAGGACATGAACCTGCTGATCTTCAAAGATGAATATAAAATGATCAATGAGACGGGAGAAAAAGTCGACTATGCCGGTCTGGAAGCGATCCTTGCGGCGATCGACACAGCGAGAACACGTTTGAACGCAAACGTAAATATGGAATTGGCGATGGAATTACTCCTGCTGACCATGAAGAACCCGTCATAAGGAGCAAAGAATGACGAAAGTAATTGGAATCCGCTTCCGAAAAGCGGGAAAAGTGTATTATTTCAGCCCTGGTGAGAATGAGATCAAGACCGGCGACCATGTGATCGTCGAGACAGCCAGAGGTGTGGAATATGGATATGTGGTGCTTGGAACCCACGAGGTGGATGACAAGAAGGTGATCCAGCCGTTAAAGTGCGTGATCCGTATGGCGACACCGGCGGATGAGGAGACGGAGCGCCGCAACAAGGAGAAAGAAAAAGAGGCCTTCAAGGTATGCGTTGAGAAGATCAAGAAGCACAATCTCAGTATGAAGCTCATTGACACGGAGTATACCTTCGATAATAATAAGGTGCTGTTCTATTTTACGGCAGACGGAAGAATCGATTTCCGTGAGCTGGTAAAGGATCTGGCGTCCGTGTTTAAGACGAGGATCGAGCTTCGCCAGATCGGTGTCCGCGATGAGACAAAGATCGTGGGCGGAATCGGTATCTGCGGAAGACCGCTTTGCTGTGCGTCCTATCTTTCTGAGTTTATTCCGGTATCCATCAAAATGGCGAAGGAACAGAATCTTTCCCTGAACCCGACGAAGATCTCCGGTGTCTGCGGAAGACTGATGTGCTGCTTAAAGTACGAGGAAGATACTTATGAGGAATTAAACGGAAGACTTCCGAATATCGGCGACTATGTGACAACAGACGACGGTTTAAAGGGCGAGGTCCACAGTGTGAGCATTCTGCGCCAGCTTGTGAAGGTCATTGTGACTGTGAACAACGATGAGAAGGAGATCCGTGAATATAAAGTGGATCAGTTAAAATTCCGCCCGAAAAAGAGACGGGAAAAGCAGTCCACGAACGATGCGGAGCTTAAGCAGTTAGAGGCTCTTGAGAAAAAAGAAGGGAAATCAAAACTCGATGACGATTGAGTTAAAGGAAAATGAGCGTCTGGATGATCTTCAGAGAAATGGACTGCAGATCATCCAGAAGACAGATGGGTTCTGCTTTGGTATGGACGCGGTTCTGCTTTCTGGTTTTGCTGCTGTAAAGCCCGGGGAGCGGGTACTGGATCTTGGAACCGGGACGGGGATCATTCCGCTTCTTCTTTCCGCAAAGACGGAGGGAGAACATTTTTCAGCGCTTGAGATCCAGGATGAGATTGCCAGGATGGCGGAGCGGAGCGTAAAATTAAACCATCTGGAAAATAAAATTGAGATCGTACATGGAGATATCAAGGAAGCCAGCCGGATTTTCGGAGCGGCTTCCTTTGATGTCGTTACGACAAATCCACCGTATATGAATGACTCCCACGGGCTTAAGAATCCGACGGAAGTGAAGGCGATCTCGAGACATGAGGTCCTCTGCACGCTGGAGGATGTAGTGCGGGAAGGCGCAAAGGTGCTGAAGCCCGGCGGAAGAATGTATATGGTGCACCGCCCCCACAGGCTGATCGAGATCTTAGGGACGATGAAACAGTATAAGCTGGAACCGAAACGGATGAAACTGGTGCACCCGTTCCGGGATAAGGATGCGAATATGGTCCTTATTGAAGCGGTTCGCGGCGGCGGGGCCTGGATGAAGGTGGAAGCGCCGGTGATCGTTTATAAGGAGCCGGGAGTGTATACGGATGAGATCTATTCGATTTACGGGTATTAAATTGTTGAGGGGGGTTCTTTTGGCGGATGAGCCGGAAAATGTCAGAAATTTTCTAAACGAAAAGCTCCGGATAATGTAGGAATAGTCGCGGATCTTGCCAATCCGGAATGGAATCATCCGTAAACTCGCGTTACGGAAATATTGAGATAAAAAGCTGTCGGTGAAAAAGCAGCATCGGGCAGCAGGAGGAATTGGTCATGCAGGGAAAATTATATTTATGTGCAACGCCTATCGGGAACCTGGACGATATCACGCTGCGGGTGTTAAATACATTGAAAGAGGTAGATCTGATCGCTGCGGAAGATACGCGGCACAGCATCAAGCTTTTAAACCATTTTGACATCAAGACTCCGATGACCAGTTACCATGAGTTCAACAAGGTGGAAAAGGCGAGAGTTCTCGTTGAGAAGATGAAGGAAGGCACGAATATCGCACTGATCACGGACGCCGGGACACCGGGAATCTCGGATCCGGGCGAGGAGCTTGTAAAGCAGTGCTATGAGGCCGGAATCGAGCTGACTTCTCTTCCGGGACCGGCAGCGTGCATCACGGCGCTCACGATCTCCGGGATGGCGACAAGACGGTTTGCGTTTGAGGCGTTTCTGCCGTCCGATAAGAAGGAAAAGCAGAGAATTCTGGAAGAATTAAAGTCAGAGACCCGGACGATCATCCTCTATGAGGCGCCGCACCGTCTGGTACGGACCTTGGAAGAGCTTCTTGAGGCGTTAGGGGACCGGAGGATCACGATCTGCCGGGAACTCACAAAGAAGTACGAGACGGCATTCCGGACCACGTTTCAGGGGGCGTTAGATCATTTTGAGACGGAGGAACCGCGGGGCGAATGTGTCATCGTGATCGAGGGAAAGAGCCCGGAGGAGATCAAAAAAGAGAAGGAACAGACATGGGAAGCCATGTCGCTCACGGAACACATGGACGTCTACCTGTCACAGGGAATCGAGAAGAAAGAAGCGATGAAGCTTGTGGCAAAGGACCGCGGAATCGGGAAACGGGATGTGTACCAGATGTTGTTGGAAGAGCAGGAATAGGGATTTCGAGAAGAAGATGTGTCGCTGGTTATTGAGTGTGATGACGGGTGGTACGTCTTCTTTTTTACGAAAAAAATATAGACAAATAACGAAAAAATAACAAATATCTTAATAATGAAGCGAGAAAATAAATAGTGATTGAAAAAATGGGGGGGAATGATATAATTCAAGTAGATGAAACGGAAACAATCAGCATAGCGGGGGGCGATCTATATGAAGAAAAAAATGTGGTTAACATTATGTAACTTAGGCGTTTCAGTAGTATTTTTATTATCGTTATATAGCTATACAAAGGGTATGAGAATGTTTTCGCTGGGATTAGCAATGGCACTTCTTATAGAAATAGGTATCAGAGGGCTTATTGAGCAGAAATTTGCGCAGGAGGGCGCTGAGGTAAATGGAAATAAGATTTATCATGTATCTGAAATATTAAGATATGCCTGCGCTATTATTTTGGCAATAGCAGTGTGGCGCAGTTAGTTTAAATGACAGTGATTAAAATAATAGTTTTAATATAAAATGCTTCTTTTTCCCAAAGCAATAATGCAGTTGGGAAGAAGAAGCATTTTCTCATATTTATCTGTGGAGTTTTGTGTCGTTTCGGAGTATGATTTAAGAAAATGGTTCTTCTGAACGATAAAATCTGAGGTGTTTTATGCTTAAGATAACGATTCTTCTCTTAGGGCTTTTCTGGTGCCTGAGACTTTGGATAGAGGGGCGGGATGCGGCGAAAAGCCGCGCGACCCTGCGTCACGTGGTGCATGTAAACGGCACACGAGGGAAATCTACGGTCTGTCGGCTGATCGAGGCCGGCTTGCGGGCAGGCGGTTTGCGGGTATTCTGCAAAACTACAGGTACGGATCCGATGACAATAGATGTTTCCGGCAATGAAGAGCCTCTGCACCGCAGAGGCAAAGCCAATATTAAAGAACAGGTCGGCATTCTGTGCCGTGCTGCCGCCCAGAATGCGGAAGTTCTGGTGATCGAGTGCATGGCATTGCAGCCCGAATATCAAAGATGTGCGCAGCATCGCATTTTGCAGGCCGATGTGGGCGTGATTACGAACGTGCGGCACGATCATGCCGATGTGATGGGGGATAGTCTTCCGGAAATTGCGGATACGTTGAGCAACACGATTCCCAAGGGAGGCGTTTTATTTACGGCCGATGAGGTCATGGCAGCCCGTCTCAGGAGCCATGCGGAGGTGCTGGGCAGCCGCTTCGTTCTGGCACGTCCCACTGGGGATGAGCCGGATTTTGATTTTGCCGAAAATATTTCCCTGGCGCTAGCTGTATGTGAAGATCTGGGCGTTTCGCGGGAAACAGCTCTTGCGGGCATGGCACATTATAAGCGCGACCCTTATGCGCTGGCACTATATAAGATGGGGCAGGGGATTTTTGTGAATGCCGTTTCGGTAAATGATTCTGATTCCACCTGCATCGTATGGGAAGATCTGCAGAAAAAACTTGGAGAGAAGGCCGGAAAGCTTATTTTGATCGTATGCAACCGGGCTGATCGGGGAAGCCGCACCCGGGATATGCTGACTGTATGTGAGAGACTGGCTCCGGCCGAGGTCTGGCTGGCAGGTTCGCATAAAGACTATATGACTGCCAAACTGCACCGGTTCTTGCCTGATTGCGCCGTGCGCAGTTTTTCACAGGCTGACGATATGCCTCTAAACGATACAGAACCAGGTACAGTGCTGTTTGCAGTCGGCAATTTGTATGGAGCGGGGCGCAAACTGATCGCCCGTGTCCGCGAGGAGGGAGAGCCTTATGTATAATCAAATCATTCTGTTAGGTGTAGTGGTGAGTATGATCTTTACCGAGATTACCGGGCTTTCGGCTGGACTTATCGTACCCGGTTATCTGGTTCTGGCGTTACATAGCCCCGGTCGTATTGTTACTACGCTGATTATGGCATCCGTGAGTGTGCTTTTATGCCGTCTGGCATCGCAATGGCTGATTTTATTTGGTCGACGCCGGTTTGCCTTTCTGATCCTGCTGACCTTTGTGCTGAATTGTGTACTTTCCGCATGGAGACTGCTTCCCTTCAGTGTGATTGGCATTTTAATGCCAGGTATTCTGGCGCGGGAAATCGATAGACAGGGATTCTTCGATGCCTTTCTGGCAATTGCCGCCACTACGCTTTTTACGGCGCTGATCTTACTGCTTATCGGGCAAAAGCTGCCCGGCGTGTGAAAGGAGGCGTTTTCGCATGAAAAGTTTGCAAAAACGCCGAAGCACGGCACTTATCCTGGCTGTGGCCTGGCTGGCCGTCTGCCTTGTCCTTACATTGGCGATGGGACAGACGAAAGCCACGGAAGACTATGAGATCAAACTTTTGGCTGCCCAGAAGCTGCAGGGCTGGATGGATGATATCCGGGATTATAAGCTGGAAGCAGGACTTTCCCTCACTCCTTATGATACGCACAAGACCGGAATGATCGGCGATGAATATACGCCAATTACCACCAGCCTTGGCTCGGAGGAGGCGAAGCGGACCACAGCAAACCCGGACATGGGCGCACTGCTGGTGCAGATGCTCACCGAGGCCGGGGTAAAGTCCGGCGATACCATCGGCGCGGGCTTTTCGGGTTCCTTTCCAACGTTGAATCTGGCTGTGTTGGCCGCCGGTGAGGCGATGAATGTGAAGGTGATCTATATCGCTTCCATGGGAGCGAGCACTTTTGGTGCAAACCAGCCGCAGTTTACCTTCCCGGACATGGTCTGCCGCCTTTATCTTGACGGCAGGCTCCAGACACCTCCGGCTCTGATCACACCGGGCGGTGATTATGACTGCGGAGGTGAAATGTTTGAGGAGGAAAAAGAGGAGGCACTTGCCCGCATTGCGTCCTATGGCGTGGCAGATATCATGCAGGAGCGCGATTTCGCGGCAAACCTGAAGGCGCGTGAGGACCTGTATGAGACGTTAGGTCCCATAAGCTGTTTTGTCGGTGTGGGCGGAAACATTACGACCATCGGCCTGGAAGAGGACAAGATGAAGGCCGGTGTGATGGTTCCCTATACGGTTACCAGTGTGCGCAGTGATGACGGACTCTTGCAATATTATAATGCACATGGTCTGCCGGTTCTGCATCTTTTAAACATCAAGCAGCTGGCTGCCCAGTACGGTCTGCCGTTTGATCCAGAGATGATCGTCCCGCCAGGCCAGAGTGCCCTGTATTACCACACGGTATATCCACATCTTCCGGCTCTGGTCGGGGTCCTTGGGGCTGTGTGCATATTAGTTTTTGCCTTTAAAAGGAGATCCATGAGTGATGACAGGTAATATCAAACTGGCGGGTTTCGAGATCCGCAAAATAGACCGCAAAGAAATGATGATCGGTCTGGCGTTGATCGCGCTGAGTTTTTTAATGCCGGTTTTATTTACGGTACAGAACTTTCAGGTGCGGGAGTATATGCATCTTGCGTTGGAAAAGCAGGAGAAGACCGATCTGATGGTGGCTGCTTTACGCCTGGTGATGTTAAATGCCCTGCGCGCTGCTCCGCATTATATCGGAGCATATTATATTGCCGAGTCGGTGGAACTCTACCGGAGAGGGAAAAAAAGTTGGATACCCAATGCATGCATGATTTTACTGATCCTGCCGCTTGTATATGAGGGCATTGGTCTGGTGCACGGTATTCGTTACGACTTTGGTTTGCCGGCTCTGCTTCTGGGTTCATCCGTGGTGCTGTTTCGGCGTCTGGATTATCAATATATATCATTAACCAAAAAGAACCTGATGCTGCTGATTTTTACTATAGCTTTTCAGTTCCTGGACATCATGCCGCTGATGAGCGGTCTGCCCGTGGGACGCGGTGAGATGAGTTCTGATATCAAGCTATTTGCTGATGTGCTGGAGGCCAATTCTCTCTTAAATGCCATCGGTGCGGTGGGAATTTTAGTTGTGACCCTGTTTGCAACGATTATTCTCCTGCAGCTGCGGGATGAAAATAATCTTCTGCGTCTGTCGGAGGAAAAAGAAAAAATGCAGACCGTGCAGAGTCGTGCAGCACTGCTGGAAATGAAAAACCGTACCTACCGGGAAATGAAGTATCTGGTGCACGATTTAAAATCGCCTCTGACCAGTACTCAGACTTTGGTGGGAATTTTAAAAATGCAATGCGAGGTTGACGGAAGAAACAGGGAAATCGAATATCTGAGCCGCATTGAAAGCCAGATGGATCGGATGAGCAGCATGATCTCGGAAATCTTATATGAAAACAGATGCAGTCCCAGCGACACCAAGCACATTTTAGATATGGCACTTGCGCAGATATCGGTAGAGGATTACGCATCTAACGTGCATATTGACAATGAGGTACCGGAGCTTCAGGTAAGCGTAAACAGTATTTTGTTTACGCGCGTGTTAGTAAATCTGATCCACAATGCTGCACTGGCGGTTGAGAAGGGGCGGGAGCTTGCCATTTGGATCCATGTACGGGCCCGCCTGGTGGATGACTTGCCGTTTATCACCTTTTCTGTTTCAGATAACGGCTGCGGTATGACCGAGCAACAGCAGGCCACCATGTGGGAACAGGGAATTTCCGGCTTTGGCTCCAGCGGCCTGGGACTTGCCTTTGTGAAACAGACCGTGGAAGCCATGGACGGCTCGGTGATATCGGAAAGCCAGCCGGGCAAGGGCACACGGTTCATCATATTTTTACCGGAGGTAGTAAACCATGGAACGAAAGATCACGATACTTTCCATTGACGATGAAGAAAATATACGCTTTGCTTTAGGCGAGCTGTTTCATTTTCAGGGCTGGGAGGCCTGCAGTGCCCCAAATGTTAAAAAAGGCCTGGAGCAGTTTCGTTTACACAAACCTGACATTGTATTAATCGATTATCACATGCCCGGTATTAACGGCGTGGAAGGAGTGCAGATGTTGCGTGCACTTTCACATACTGTGCCAATTATCGTGTTTACAATCGATGAAAGTCAGGAGGTGGCCGACCAGTTTCTGCAGGCGGGTGCCAGTGATTTTGCCTTGAAGCCCATCAAGGCTCCGGATATTATCAGCCGCATCAAGCTGCATTTACGCCTTTTAGAACGAGAGCATCAAAAACAGGCACCTTTGGACAAAGGCTTAAGCGAGGCCACGATGCAGCTGGTGCTGGATTCGTTAAAAGAAGGTGAGGATTACATGACAGTAAATGAGGTGGCTCGCAGCAGCGGTCTTGCATATCAGACGGTATACCGTTACCTGCAGTATCTGATTCAGAATAAGAAAGTGGAAATGGTGAGCATTTACGGCAAAGTCGGCCGCCCGCGCCAGTTATTCCGCTGGGTTGAAAATATGTAAGCGATCTACAATAAAACGAAAAAAGTTTTACCTTGAGAAAACGAGGTAAAACTTTTTTCGTTTAATATGAAACCCAATTTAATTGATCAAAGGACATTATTACATTTTTGAGAAAAATATGAGAAAAAATAGACTTGAATAGAGTGATTTTGTATAATTTACACAGTTCCTACAGAACTTCGACACAGTTTCTACATAAATGTTACTATTATCCTGGGGATCAGCTTTCACCCCGACTTGAGATGTGATGGTAAAGCTTTCGCTTACTAATAAAAGACACCATAAAACAGAGAGGAGTTGCCGATGGGCGGCGAACCTCTCAAACAAAAGGAGGATGACAATGAAAAGATCAAATCGTCTGGTTGCAAGATCGGCAGTTGCACTCAGTCTGGCAGCTTCGTTGACTGCCTGCGGAACTGCTTCCTCAACGACAACGACAGCGGCGAGCAGTGAGGCTGCTACCGAGACAGCTTCCGAAGCAGAAGCTGCTTCTACGACCGAAACCGTTGGTGAGGATGTCTGGCTGCCTTACAACGAAAACCTCGAGAAGAAGCGTGATGACCGTGACGCTACCGGTAAAAACGGCGCGGTTGCTTCCTGTAACTGGTACGCCAGCAAGGCAGGTCTGGAAATTCTGAAGGAAGGCGGAAACGCCTTTGACGCAGCGGCTGCTGTAGCCTACACTCTGGGCGTGGCTGAGCCGTACTTCTCCGGTCTGGGCGGCGGCGGATTTATGACTATTTACAGTGCCAAAGATGACAAGGTGAGTGTCCTTGATTTCCGTGAGACTGCTCCTGCAGCTGCTAATGCACAGATGTGGTTGGATGAAAACGGAAAGATGGAGCAGTTCAGTCTGGACGGCGTGAATAATCTGGGTGACAAGAGCGTGATCGGCGGTCTGTCGGTAGCTGTACCTGGAGAAGTTGCTGGTTTTGAGTATCTTCTTGATAACTACGGTTCTGATGCCGTAAGCCGTCAGCAGATCTTCCAGCCTGCTATCGACACAGCCAACAACGGCTATGTAGTGGGAGTTACCTTTAAGGAAGAGCAGGACAGCGAGTATACCGGTATTGCCGCAAACGAGACTTTGAGCAATATCTACCTGGATGAGAGCGGACTGCCGTATGAGGTTGGTGATGTGATCAAAAACCCGGATCTGGCAAAGACCCTGCAGTTGATCGCTGATGGCGGTAAAGATGCTTTCTATACCGGCGATATGGCACAGGCTATGGTGGATGCTGTTGCGGCTTGGGGTGGCAATATGACCATGGAAGACCTTGCAAATTACGAAGTAAAGGTTCGTGAGCCTGTCGTTGGTCACTATAAAGATTACACTATCTACTCTTTACCACCGGCATCTTCCGGCGGTACACACCTGGTTGAGATCCTGAACATTCTCGAGAACTACGACGATATGGACAAGATTGGTGTAAACAGCACCGAGTATGTACATCGTTTCTCTGAGGCTTTTAAGATCGCCTTCGCAGACCGCGCGCAGTATATGGCAGATACTGACTTTGCTGATGTTCCGCTAGCTCAGCTGACAAGCAAAGACTATGCTGCAGAGCGTTATAGTGAGATCACTGACAAGAGCGGCAGCTATGTGGCTGTAGAGCCGGAAGAGTTAGAGCATTATGCAACTACAAGCTTTTCCGTTGTTGACCAGTGGGGCAACATGGTAGCCTGCACAAAGACTATCAACTACGGCTTTGGTTCCAAGGTTGGTGTTCCTGGCTATGGATTTATTATGAACGACGAGATGGATGATTTCTCAGCTGATCCTGAGAGCGTAAACTGCGCAGAAGGCGGAAAACGTCCGTTATCCAGCATGAGCCCGTCTATCGTTTTATATCCGGATGGATCTCCGTACATGACAATCGGAAGCCCGGGAGCTACCCGTATTTTCCCGACGATCGCTCAGGTTATCGAGCGCATGATTGACTACAATATGGATATTCAGGACGCGATCGATTGTGCACGTATCTACGACAACGCATCTGAAAATATCTGCTATGAGTCCGGCGGTGTGAACCCGATCACTCCTGAGGTTGCTAAAGAACTGCAGGATCGCGGACATGAAGTTACCGATAAGGGAGAATGGCAGCTGTTCTTCGGCGGTGTACAGGGAATCTCGATCGGTAAGGACGGAACACTGCGCGGTGGTGCGGATCCTCGCCGTGATGGTAAGGCTCTGGCATATTAATTTTCATTTCCAGTAATACATGAATTATCAGTGCTGCCCGCTTCCCGATAACGGGGCGGGCAGCCGTAAAATAAGAAAAGGAGATATACGATTATGAAGAAACTTGGTATTTTTATTGCGGCTAGTGCTTTGACATTATCTTTGGCTGCTTGCGGCTCCGGCGCTTCCAGCACAACAACTACCGCAGCGGCTGCAGAAACCACAGCAGCAGCTTCCGCAGAAACTACAGCGGCAGCAGGTGCTGCAACTGAACTGACTGAGATCAGCGCAGGTATGTGCTCTACTCCGGCTATCCTGACCAGTATTGGACAGAGTGCTGATGTAGACATTGCAAATACACTTTGCACAAAGGCTGGCATTGAAGTAACAATGAATAAGAACATCACAGGCGCAGATCTTCCGGATGACTGCAAAACTCTGATCCTTGCAGTCGGTGGATCTTCCAAGGGACTTGGTGCTGCCGGTATCGATGCTGACCAGGAGCTTGCACGTACTGACGCTCTGATTTCCGCTGCAAAGGAAAAAGGTATCATTGTTCTTGCTCTGCACACTGGCGGATCCGCTCGTCGCGGTACCTTATCTGACAGCTTTATCACTCCGGCTTTCCAGGGCTGCGATGCTGCTATCGTAGTTTCTGAGGGGGATTCCGATGGTCTGATGTCTGGTATCTTATCCGGCAACGGAACTCCTGCAATCTATGTAGATAACACTGCAGGTACTCTTGACGCTTTAAAAACTGCATTTGGTCTGTAAATCTGAGTTACTAAACAAACAAACAAACAAACTAACCTGCGGCCTGGCTGAACGGGCCGCAGTGATTTTGAAGAGGAGAACATCATTATGACACCTTACGTGATCACTTTTATTGTGATGGTCGGTGTTTTCATGATCGGCTGCTTTGCATTCAAACTGCCTGTTGGCGTATCAATGCTGATAGCAGCGCTCTGCGGTGCTCTTGAGGGCGGCCTCGGCACCGAGACTATCCGTATGATGGTAGAGGGCGAGTTCGGTTATGTAGATACCATTCTGACTATTGGCTGTGCCATGATTTTCATGAAGGTCATTGAGGGATCCGGTGCTCTGGATGCTTTAAGCAGCCTGATTATTGAGAAATTCCATCGTTTCCCTGCTGTTTTACTGGTTTTAATCATGCTCATCATCATGTTCCCCGGCATGATCACCGGTTCTTCCACTGCAGCAGTTCTTTCAGCAGGTTCCATTATGGCTCCGGTTCTTGCATTAATGGGAATTGATGCCGTTACCTCAGGCTCCATTATCGCTATGGGTGCTCTGCTTGGTATGATCGCACCTCCTGTAAATACCGCTGCATTAATTATCTGCGCAGGTATCGATGTTCCTTATGTTGGTTTTGAGGGTCCGCTGGCCTTAATCACTTTCCCGTTAGCGATTCTGTTCGTGCTTTTACTCGGCTACAAGCAGGCACGCCACATGGACTATGAAAAACTGAAACCTGCTCTTGAAAAGCAGGATGCGATCCGCAAGCAGTACGGTGTGCGCATCTACATTCCGTTACTGGTTCTGGTTGCTTTAATGGTTATCTTTAAGGTTCTGAAGTTAGGCGAAGACATCGGTATGCCACTCATGTTCCTTATCAGTGCTGCCGTTGGTCTGTTCACCGGAAAGAAGATCAATGTACTGACTGCTGTACCGGAAGCCATCCGTACCGCAGCACCTGTTATGGGTATTCTGATGGGTGTTGGTATGTTCATCGAAGTAATGACAGCGACCGGCGTTCGCGGTCTGGTAGTTATCAGCTGTCTGCGTCTTCCGAGCACATTGTGGCTCTTAGCCTGCGCGATCAGTATTCCGCTGTTTGGTGCAGTTTCCTCTTACGGCGCATGCTCGGTTTTAGGCGTTCCGTTCGCTTACATTTATGCTTCACTTTTAGGCGGAAATTCCGTTGTGGTCTTAGCTGCTATCAGCCTGATCGCTGCTGTGGGTGATATGATGCCTCCTACCGCTTTAGCGGGTCTGTTCGCTGCACAGGTTACAGGTGTAGAAAAATACACTAAGATCCTGAAGCGTTGTATTGTGCCTATCATCATTCTGCTGGTTTACGCTTGTTTCTTCCTGGCAAATTCAAAACTGATTGCCGGACTGTTTTAAAGGAGGGACTGAATTATGAGTATTATCACGATCATTTATTTAGCCATCGCCCTTCTGGTTTTTGTAAGCACACTGTACAACATGATTTTTAAGGAAGAACGCCTTGTTGATCAGATCAACGCAGCTATGATTTTAATTCCTCTGCTGCTGCGGATCTTCCTGATCAAGTAAGGAGGGTGAATGAAAATGAAGAAAACGTATCTGTCCGCCGTTGCCGTTCTGGTTTGCGCGGCTCTCGTTGGCGGTATTGCCGGTACGAGCTTTTATACCAAGCGCCATTTCAAGGAAGACATCGTGACTGGTCCGAATGTGACCGAGGTATTTAAGCTGAGCCGTTATAATCCAAACCTGGAAGGCACCATCGGCGATTCCGATGTATATGTACTGAAAGGTGAAAAAGAGGGAGGTTCCCTTGTTGTTCTGGGCAGCACTCATGCCAACGAACCTTCTGGTCATATGGCCGGCATTATTCTGGAAGAGAATGCAAAGGTTGAAGCGGGAACCATTTATGTGATCCCGAACATCAACAATTCCGCTTTGACCCACAATGACCCGCTGGATGGTTCCCCGCAGTACATGCACTTCACCACAAAAAATGGTGAGACCAGAACATTCCAGTATGGCTCCCGTGCAACCAACCCGATCGATCAGTGGCCGGATCCGGATATTTACACACATAAGTCTTCCGGTCAGACACTTTCCGGTTCAGAGACTCGTAACCTGAACCGCTGCTATCCGGGAGTTGAGGATGGTACTTTATCTGAGCAGGTTGCTTATGCGGTAACCAACATGATCAAGACCTTAGATATTGACATGGAGATCGACCTGCATGAGTCCAGCCCGGAGTATGCCGTAAACAATGCTACCGTAGCTCACGAGCGCGCTTCTGCTATTGCATCTGAGGGCGTTCTGAATCTGGAGTTAGAGGGCATTTCCATGAGTCTGGAGCCGTCTCCGGTTTCCTTGCATGGTCTGACTCACCGTGAGTTAGGTGATTATACCAATACTTATGCACTGTTAATGGAAACTGGTAACCCTAGTCAGGGTCGTCTTCGTGGCTATACAGATGAGGATCTGGTAAAGACAGGTGAAGATCCTTGCTATGTGATCGCCTATGATCTGGGGCTTCTGTATGTTGACTACAGTTCCGGCAACTTCCCAATCGAGCTGCGTGCTGGTCGTCATCTTGCTGGTATCAGCGCTTACATCGATGCGTTCAACAATAACAGCAGCGAAGATAAGCAGATCATTGTGAAAGGTATTCCGACCTATGACGAGATGATCAACAGCGATTTAGGTGATTTCCTTCTGTAAAAATTTTATACAGACCCAATGAAAACCCCGGTCTGCAGTGCATGAACATTGCGGACCGGGGTTTTTGTTACGCAAATTTTGCCTTTAATGTTCGGATCGCCGGGGACTGTACGAGGATCGTGTAGGCTACGCCGCCGAGGACGATCCCTGCGATGGTCTGCATGGACAGGGTGAACATTTCACCGAAGGCAACAACGGTGCCGTAGAGCGGGATCTTTACGAGCGTGTAGCCGATAATATGGGCGATGCCGCCGACGATAGCACCGACGAGCCAGGAATATTTAAAGTTCGGCAGAAGCTTGTAGGCAATCGTTCCGGCGATGAACGCCCAGAGACCTTTTAATACCATGGTCGGGAGAACCCATACCGCGTAGCCGCCGAGAAAATCGGAGAGACCTGCGCCGATGGCACCGGCGAGGACGCCGCGTCTTGTGCCAAATAAGCAGACGGTCAGGATGATCATGCAGTCGCCGAGGTGGGTGTAGCCAAAGGCGGAAGGAATTTTAAAGAAATAGGTTCCGACAAATACCAGAGCGCTCATTAAGCCAATGATGGAGATATCGAGGGTGGTGTCCTGGTGTGAGTGATTTTTCATAGGGGTGTCCTCCTTGAATACAATAATTTCAAATTTTTAATAAATTTAAATGATTCAAACACATGCAACAAAACTCTGTGATATGCAGATGAAAAACTTTTGGCAGGCATGAATGAAAACGATTTGGCTTTTCGAAGTCGAAATTTCAGTGACACAATTTAAAAAATTGCTGTAACATTTACCCCCTGTTTCTGCAGTGGATACAAAAACTTCTATTTCAATCCCATAAATTTAGCTGCGTTATGATAGAAAATGTTCTCCAGTCCTTCATCATCCACGCCGCAGGCCATGATCTTCTGGATCTCAACGGTCGGGGCATGGAACGGGGAGTCGATGCCGAACATGACTTTCTCATGGCCGACGGTGTTGTAGGCGTTGGCGATCTGGACACTCATGGAGGTTCCGGAGGTCTCAAGCCAGATATTGTCGTATTTTTTTGCCATGGTGATCGCTGCATCGACGTAAACACCGTGGGCATGTCCCATATGGATCATGACGATCGGGAGGTGCGGGTGGCGTTCAGCCAGAAGTCCGATCTGCCACGGAAGAGAGAATGGCGGATGACCGGAATGGATGAATAATGGTTTGCCGTATTTTTCACAGATCTCAGCCACCGGATCCACACACGGATCATCGGCACAGTAGCCGTCAAAGAGGGACTGGAGCTTCGCACCGGCGAAATGTTCGTCGCGGATATAGTGCTCTAAGGCATCGTAAGCCGGTTTTCCTTCGGCACAGTTGATCCACATGAGCGGGATGATCTTATCCGGGTGAGCCTTGAAGGCAGCAACGGTCTCTTCATTTGTGTGCGGGCCGTCGGAACAGAGGATCGTCTTTTCAATATTGAATTCTTCCATCTGTTTTAAGAGAAGGTCTGCATTAAAGTGGATATTGAACGGACTGCCGAAGGTGCCGATATGGCTGTGGGCATCGATTTTTTTAAATTTGCTGAAATCGCTTGTAATACTCATAATATCGCTCCTTTTATCTCAGTCAGATAAGACTCCCACTTTTTCTGGTGGTGAGCCATAGCAAATTGTCGGGAAAATTTCGCATGCGGTAAATATGTGATTATCATATCTGAGATATGGCATTGTTAAAATATCCAATTTTAAATAATTTGACCAGTCCAGATGCGGCAAATACTGAGCTTAAACAGGTGAAAAGGCGTCATTCCATCTTTTTTTGCGTGGAACCACAAGGGTACTGAATGGTTGCAGGTTTACTTAAGCAGCCGGCGGTGAGAAGGAAAAACAAAAATTCACTTGACAAAAAAGCAGACATCTATTACCATTAGAATCAAACATTTTGAATATCAAACTATTTGAAATTAAAAACTAATGCGGGGAAAAGAATTTCTTCGCATCAATGAAATGGCAGGATTTAGAAGATGATGACAGCCAGAATTGCTGGAATCGGCGCGTATGTGCCGGAGAATTTGATTACGAACGACGATCTGGCGAAGATCGTGGACACGAATGACGAGTGGATCCGGACACGGACCGGAATCCGGGAACGCCGGATCTCCTCCGGAGAGGGAACGCGCCATCTGGCGGCGAAGGCGGCTGAGCGGGCGCTTGCAGCAGCGGGAGTTGCCCCGGAAGAGCTGGATATCATCATTCTCGGGACTTCGTCCCCGGACCGGAATTATCCCAGCGATGCCTGCAGTGTTCAGGCGGCCATCGGGGCAGTGAATGCAGTTGCCTTCGATATCTCGGCGGCATGCGCAGGATTTATTTTCGCCATGAATATCGTGGAAGGATTTTTTAAAGCCGGAATTTACAAGACGGCGCTGATCATCGGGGCAGAAACCCTCAGCAAAGTGACAGACTGGAGTGACCGCGGCACCTGTGTCCTCTTCGGAGACGGAGCAGGGGCAGCCGTTTTAAAAGCGGAAGAGACCGGAATCATCGACATGATGATGGGAGCGGACGGAACAAAGGGTGATGTCCTCGCCTGCACGTCCAGAACCGTTGGAAACTTCCTCACAGGGACAAAGCCGGAGCTCGGGTTCATGACCATGGACGGACAGGAGGTCTTCAAGTTCGCGGTGCGGAAGGTGCCGGAGAGCGTCTTGGAGCTTCTTAACCGGACAGGGACAAAAAAGGAAGATATTAAATATTATGTCCTCCACCAGGCGAACGAGCGGATCATCGAGGCGGCAGCCAGACGCCTGAAGGAGCCAATGGAGAAATTCCCGATGACCATCGGTCAGTTTGGAAATACATCAACGGCATCGATTCCGTTACTGTTAGACGATATGATCCAGAAGGACATGTTGAAGCGGGGCGACAAGATCATCATGTCAGGCTTCGGAGCCGGAATGACCTGGGGTGCAGTGCTCATGGAGTGGTAGATATCTGATTAATCCGGAAAGTAGGAGAAGTTATCTACATAATAAGAAATAATTTAAAAAAACAAAAAAATGCAAAAACCCATAAAATACAAATAATAAGAACATTTAAAGGAGATCAAATCATGTTAGAAAAAATGAAAGAAATCATCGCAGAGCAGTTAAGCACAGACGCAGACAGCATCACAGAGGCAACCTCCTTCAAGGATGACCTTGGAGCAGATTCCCTTGACTTATTTGAGCTTGTTATGGCTCTTGAGGATGAGTATTCCGTAGAGATCCCAGCTGAGGACCTTCAGAACCTCGCAACGGTCGGCGATGTTATGAAGTACTTAAAAGATAAGGGTGTTGAGGAATAGTCAAACCGAATAAACCAGAGTCAAAACGCGTCTATGACGCGTTTTGCTGATATAAAGATAATTCCGGGCAATACCCGACAGATAGATTTCAGGAAGTGAGAGCAATAAAAATGAAGACAAGAATTACAGAAATGCTGGGAATCGAATATCCGATCATTCAGGGCGGTATGGCCTGGGTCGCTGAGCATCATCTTGCTGCCGCTGTTTCTGAGGCAGGAGGTCTTGGCCTCATCGGCGGCGCAAACGCGCCGGGAGAGGTTGTCCGTGAAGAGATCCGTAAGGCGAAAGCACTGACAAAGAAGCCGTTTGGCGTTAATGTCATGTTAATGAGCCCGTATGCGGATGATGTGGCGAAGGTGGTTGTTGAAGAGGGCGTGAAGGTCGTTACGACAGGAGCCGGAAATCCTGCAAAGTACATGAAGATGTGGAAGGAAGCAGGGATCATCGTGATACCGGTCGTTGCTTCTGTGGCTCTTGCGAAGCTTATGGAGCGCGGCGGCGCTGATGCTGTCGTTGCAGAGGGAACCGAATCCGGCGGACATATCGGTGAGGCGACCACCATGACTCTCGTTCCGCAGGTCGTTGATGCGGTATCCATCCCGGTCATTGCAGCAGGCGGCATCGGTGATGGAAGAGGAATTGCGGCGGCTTTCATGCTGGGCGCTGAGGCAGTCCAGATGGGAACAAGATTTGTTGTCGCAAAGGAATCCATCGTTCATGAAAATTATAAGCAGAGAATCATTAAAGCAAAGGACATCGATTCTGCGGTAACAGGAAGAACCCACGGACATCCGGTCCGCTGCCTGAGAAACCAGATGACAAGAGAGTATAACCGACTTGAGGCAGAAGGAAAATCCTTTGAGGAGCTTGAGTATCTGACACTTGGAACCCTCAGAAAAGCCGTTCAGGAAGGCGATACCACAAATGGAACCGTCATGGCAGGTCAGATCGCAGGTCTTGTAACGAAAGAGCAGACATGCAAGGAAATGATCGATGAGATGATGGAGCAGGCAGATAAGCTGCTTGGCGGATGTCAGAAGTAAGGAGAATCATGGGAAAGACAGCATTTATTTTTCCGGGACAGGGCGCGCAGGTATGCGGCATGGGCCAGGATTTTTATGAAAATTCGGAGACTGCAAAGGCAGTATTTGACCGTGCGACGGAGCTTTTAGGCTTTTCCGTTCCGGAGTTATGCTTTGAGAAAAATGACCGTCTGGACATCACGGAGTATACGCAGGCGGCAATGGTGACCACTAGCATTGCCATGATGAAGGTGATGGAGGAGCGGGGCATCCATGCGGATGTGGCGGCTGGCTTAAGCCTTGGCGAGTACTGCGCACTGGTGGCAGCAGGCGTTATGACGGCGGACGACGCGATCCGCACAGTCCGGGAGAGAGGAATTCTCATGCAGGAGGCAGTTCCGGCTGGAGTCGGCGGAATGAGCGCTGTTCTCGGCATGACGGCAGATGAGATCAATGCCGTTGTGGACGAGATTCCGAATGTGCAGGTCGCAAACTACAACTGCCCGGGTCAGATCGTGATCTCCGGTCTCAAGGAGGCGGTGGAGACCGCGGCGGTGAAGTTAAAAGAGGCAGGTGCAAGACGTGTGATCCCGCTTAATGTCAGTGGACCGTTCCACTCCTATCTTTTAGAGGAAGCCGGGGAGAAGCTTGGAAGGTTTCTGGAGAATATTCCGGTATCTGAGCCGGTGATCCCGTATGTGGCGAACGTGACAGCTGCTTATGTGACAAAGGCAGAGGACGTAAAGCCGCTTTTGACACGTCAGGTATCTTCTTCTGTCAGATGGCAGCAGAGCGTGGAGACCATGCTGGCGGACGGTGTTGACCGGTTTATCGAGATCGGACCGGGAAAGACGTTAGCTGGATTTATCAGAAAGATCAACAGGGAAGCGACGGTCATCAATATTGAGAAATTTGAGGATCTGGAGAAGCTGAGCTAAGTGATCGAAAGAGAAATTAGTAAATAATGTCGTCAGAGACAAAAATCTGGCGGCTGACTGATAGAAACACGGAGGGAAACATGAATTTAACAGGGAAGGTTACTCTTGTGACAGGCGCAAGCCGCGGAATCGGCCGTCAGATTGCTCTGACACTGGCTGGATACGGCGCGACCGTCATCGTCAACTATAACGGTTCCGCAGCAAAAGCAGAGGAAGTCGTAAACGAGATCACAGCAAACGGCGGAATGGCGGAGAGCATGCAGTGCAGCGTCAGTGATTTCGAAAAATCCAAAGAAATGATCGATGGGATCGTAAAGAAATACGGCCGTCTCGACATTCTTGTGAACAACGCCGGAATCACAAAAGACAACCTGATCATGAAGATGTCCGAGGACGATTTTGACGCAGTTATTGCCACAAACTTAAAGGGCGCATTCAACTGCATCAAACATGTCTCCCGCCAGATGTTAAAGCAGAGAGGCGGACGGATCATCAATATCTCTTCCGTTTCCGGAGTGATGGGAAATGCAGGTCAGGCAAACTACTGTGCCTCCAAGGCGGGCATCATCGGACTCACGAAATCCGTTGCAAGAGAGCTTGGAAGCCGTGGGATCACAGCAAACGCAGTCGCACCGGGATTTATCCGTACAGAGATGACGGATGTGCTGCCGGAGGACGTAAAGAAAGCCATGGGCGAGCAGATTCCGTTAAAGCATTTCGGTGAGACAAAAGACATTGCGGAGGCAGTCGCATTTCTTGCTTCCGATGAGGCAGCTTATATTACCGGCCAGGTTCTTCATGTGGACGGCGGCATGGCGATGTAAAAGACAGTTGGAAAAAGCGCCTGTTCCGGCCACACAGCCGGACAGCGGATGTTTCGGTTATCATCTGCGCGGGGCGTGGATGATAGCATAATTAGAACAGGAGAACGAAAAGCATGAGAAGAGTTGTAGTAACAGGAATGGGCGCGATCACCCCGATCGGAAACGATGTTGAGACATTTTGGAACGGATTAAAAGAGAAGAAACTCGGATTTGGACCGATCACCTATTTTGACACGACCGATTATAAAGCAAAGCTCGCGGCAGAGGTCAAGGACTTCGAGCCGAAGGACTATATGGATCCGAAGGCGGCAAGAAGAATGGAGCGTTTCGCACAGTTTGCGGTAGCGGCAGCCCGTCAGGCGCTGGAGGATTCTTCCCTCGACATGACAAAGGAAGATCCGTTCCGTGTCGGTGTCTGTGTGAGCTCCGGTATCGGAAGCTTACAGATCATCGAGAAGGAATATAAGAAGCTTCTGGAAAAAGGACCGAACCGCGTAAATCCGCTTCTGGTGCCGCTCATGATCAGCAACATGGCAGCAGGAAACGTGTCCATCCAGTTTGGCTTAAAGGGAAAGAACATCAACGTCGTGACAGCATGCGCGTCCGGTACGAACTCCATCGGTGAGGCGATGCGTGCGATCCAGCACGGCGAGGCGGAGGTCATGGTCGCAGGCGGAACTGAGAGCTGCATCACACCGTTAGGCGTTGCGGGATTCTCCGGACTTACCGCTCTTTCCACCTCTGAGGATCCGGAGCGCGCCTCCATTCCGTTCGATCTTGAGAGAAACGGTTTCGTCATGGGCGAGGGCGCAGGTGTCGTTGTATTAGAGGAATTAGAACATGCAAAAGCCCGCGGAGCGAAGATCTACGCGGAGTTAGCCGGATACGGCGCGACAGGCGATGCTTATCACATTACTTCTCCGGCGGAGGACGGAAGCGGTGCCGCAAAGGCAATGGAATACGCAATTGCTGACGCGGGAATGAAGCCGGAGGACATCGATTACATCAATGCCCACGGAACAGCGACCCACCACAACGATTTATTCGAGACAAAGGCCATCAAGCTTGCGCTTGGCGACCATGCATATAAAGTAAAGATCAACTCCACAAAATCCATGATCGGACACCTCTTAGGCGCTGCCGGCGGCGTTGAGTTCATCGACTGTGTAAAATCCATCGAGGACGGCTTCGTTCATGCCACAGCAGGCTTAAAAGTAGACGATCCGGAATGCGATCTTGACTACACAAAGGGCGACGGCGTTTCCATGGAAGTAAAGACAGTTTTGACGAACTCTCTGGGATTCGGCGGACACAATGCGTGCCTGCTTGTCAGAAAGTTTGAGGAGTAAGGAGAACGGCGATGGAAGTAAAAGAGATCATTGAATTAATGAAGGCAATGTCAGAGAACGGCATGACCGGCTTCGAGCTTGAGGAAGGCGACTGGAAACTGAGCATGAAGCGGGAAAAGAAAATCGTTGCGGCGGCGCAGACACCGGTCGTTATGCAGGTCCCGGGACAGGGTTCCATGATCCAGACCGCGGATGTGACCGCTATGGAGCAGGTCTCCGGTGAAAATGCGGAAAAGAAAATTTCCGGAATCTCCGAGAAAGTGATCACCTGTCCACTTGTGGGTACGTTCTATTCCTCCCCGGCACCGGACGCAGAGGACTATGTAAAAGTCGGAGATACCGTGAAAAAAGGTCAGGTCATCGGAATCGTGGAAGCCATGAAGCTGATGAATGAGATCGAGAGCGAGTATGACGGAATCGTAGAGGAGATCCTTGTGAAGAACGAGGAGACGGTTGAGTATGGTCAGCCGTTATTCCGGATTCGTTAATTATAAAGATAACCGTTTGGCGGCCCGCGCATTGCCGCGCGGGCTGTGAAAGATTGGATAGAGGATAAAAATTATGTTAGGAATCAAAGAAATTCAGGAAATCATTCCCCACAGACATCCGTTTCTTCTCGTGGATTGTGTGGAGGAGCTGGAGCCGGGCGTGAGAGCCGTCGGATATAAATCTGTGACATACAATGAGCCGTATTTCGCGGGCCATTTTCCGCAGGAGCCGGTCATGCCGGGCGTCCTGATCGTTGAGGCGCTGGCACAGACAGGTGCTGTCGCGATCTTAAGCGTTGAGGAAAACAAAGGAAAGACTGCGTATTTCGGCGCAATGAATAATGTAAAGTTTAAGAAGAAAGTAGTTCCGGGCGACAAGCTCCGTCTGGAATGCGAGATCATCAAGCAGAAAGGACCGGTCGGTGTTGGAAAGGCGGTCGCTACCGTGGACGGCAAAGTCGCGGTATCTGCGGAACTCACATTTATGATCGGTTAGGACTGGTGAAGAGATGTTTCAGAAGATTTTAATCGCAAACCGCGGCGAGATCGCCGTTCGGATCATCCGGGCATGCCGGGAGATGGGGATCAAGACGGTTGCCGTCTACTCCGAGGCGGACCGGGACGCACTGCACACACTTCTTGCGGACGAGGCGATCTGTATCGGACCGGCGCCGTCCACGGAGAGCTATCTCGATATGGAGCGGATCTTAACCGCATGCGTTGTCATGAAGGCAGATGCTATCCACCCGGGCTTCGGATTTTTGTCCGAGAATGCCCGCTTCGCGGAGCTCTGTGAAAAGTGCAATATCCGCTTTATCGGACCGTCAGCTGAGATCATTAACAAGATGGGAAATAAGTCCGAGGCGAGAAAAACTATGATGGCGGCGGGCGTTCCTGTGGTTCCGGGAAGCAAAGAGCCGGTCTACACTGTGGAGGAAGGCCTTAAGACCGCGAAAGAGGTCGGCTTTCCGGTGATGATCAAGGCGTCCAGCGGCGGCGGCGGAAAGGGAATGCGCGTTTCGAGGTCGGAGGAAGATTTCGAGGCGAACTTCTTAAATGCCCAGATGGAATCCGTCAAGGGATTTTCCGATAATACCATGTATATCGAGCGGTTTGTGGAGAATCCGCGCCACATCGAGTTCCAGATCTTAGGCGACCGTTACGGAAATGTGGTCCATCTCGGTGAGCGCGACTGCTCGATCCAGAGGAGACACCAGAAGGTTCTTGAGGAATCCCCGTCAGCGGCGATCTCCGGGGAGCTTCGGAAAAAGATGGGTGAGACGGCAGTCCGCGCGGCAAAGGCGGTCGGATATGAGAATGCGGGAACCATCGAGTTCCTTTTAGATAAAGATAAAAATTTCTATTTTATGGAAATGAATACGAGGATCCAGGTGGAGCATCCGGTGACGGAGGCTGTCACGGACATGGACCTCATCAAAGAGCAGATCCGGATCGCTGCGGGGGAACCGCTCTCCGTGAGCCAGGAGGACATCAAGATCTCTGGCCATGCTATCGAATGCAGGATCAACGCGGAGAATCCGGAGAAGAACTTTATGCCATGTCCGGGCATGATCACAGATATCCATCTCCCAGGTGGCAGGGGAGTCCGTGTGGACACGGCGGTCTACAACAATTACCGGATCCCGCCGAACTATGATTCCATGATCTTAAAGCTGATCGTGCGGGACAAGGACCGGGAGTCCGCCATCGCGAAGATGCGCAGCGCCCTCGGGGAGCTTGTCATTGAGGGAATCAATACGAATCTGGATTTCCAGTATGATATTTTAAGCGATCCGGATTTTCAGTCGGGAAATGTGGATACAAACTTCATTCCGTCGCATTTTCCGGAGTATACCAAAGAATAGGATTATACCAGTTCAGCCATGCACATAGTTAGGCATAGACGTGTGTTGCAAGCTTGCTTGCATAAGCACGTTTATGACTAACTATGTATATGCGGAACGCCACGAGCTTCTTGTTTTCATGGAACATGAAAACAAGAAGACTGCATGGCTGAACGTGCAATTTTCACAGTCTTGAAAGGAGCTTTTATATATGCTAAGGGATATGTTTAAAAAAACATATACGAAGATCGATATGAAATACCGTGCGGGAGAAAAGGAATCTGCCAGAACGGCAGAGGAGGACGCGCCGGTGATTCCTGCCGGGCTGTGGAAAAAGTGCAATAAATGCGGAAAGCCGATCTACACGGACGATGTAAGGGCGAACTTTTATATCTGCCCGAAGTGCGGCGGATACTTCCGTGTCCATGCGTACCGCCGGATCGAGATGATCGCGGATGAGGGAAGCTTTGAGGAGTGGGACAAGTTCATGCAGGTCTCCAATCCGTTAAGCTTCCCAGGATACGAGAAGAAGCTTGCAGCAGCCCGTGAAAAATCACAGCTCAATGAGGCCATCGTCACCGGATCCTGCACGATCCACGGACAGAAGACCGTTGTCGGTGTCTGCGATGCGAGATTTTTGATGAGCAGCATGGGCCACAACGTGGGTGAAAAGATCACGAGAGCCGTGGAGCGCGCCACGGAGGAAAAGCTTCCGGTGATCCTTTTCGCCTGCTCCGGAGGCGCGAGAATGCAGGAGGGCATGGTCTCCCTGATGCAGATGGCAAAGACTTCTGCGGCTTTAAAGAGACATCATGAGGCGGGACAGCTTTATGTGAGTGTCCTGACGGACCCGACAACGGGCGGCGTTACGGCAAGCTTCGCGATGTTAGGAGATATCATCCTCGCGGAGCCGGGGGCACTCATCGGTTTTGCGGGACCCCGTGTCATCGAGCAGACCATCGGGCAGAAGCTGCCGGAAGGTTTCCAGAGAGCGGAGTTCCTTGTGGAGCACGGCTTTGTCGATAAGATCGTGAAGCGTGAGGAATTAAAAGAGACGCTGGCGATGATCTTAAAGCTTCATAAGAAGCCGGAGAGCGGATGTCTTGCGGACTGGAAAACGGAAAACACAGTTGACAGGGCGGCTTTTGAGGAAAAAGAGCAGAATTCTTCTGCGAAGAGAGCGCATCATGGTTCCGGAAAGGCAGCAGGAGCAATCCGCAGCGCATGGGATTCTGTCCTGCTTTCCAGAAAGGCGGACCGTCCGGTGGCTACGGATTATATCCGTGCGATCTTTGATGATTTCATGGAATTTCACGGAGACCGTTACTGCAAAGATGATGGTGCCATCGTCGGCGGAATCGCTTCCTTCCACGGAATGCCTGTGACAGTGATCGGGCAGGAAAAGGGTAAGAATACAAAGGACAACATCAAGCGCAACTTCGGAATGCCGTCCCCGGACGGATACCGGAAGGCGCTGCGTCTCATGAAGCAGGCAGAGACCTTTGGACGCCCGGTAGTGTGCTTTGTAGATACCCCAGGAGCCTTCTGCGGACTGGAAGCCGAGGAGCGCGGACAGGGAGAGGCCATCGCGAGAAATCTCTTTGAGATGTCAGATCTCACCGTTCCGGTGCTCTCCATCGTGATCGGAGAGGGCGGAAGCGGCGGAGCGCTTGCCATGGCTGTGGCGAACGAGGTCTGGATGATGGAGAATGCGGTGTACTCTGTTCTCTCCCCGGAAGGTTTCGCATCGATCCTCTGGAAGGACAGCAAGCGTGCGGACGAGGCGGCGCGGGTCATGAAGATGACCGCGGCGGAATTAAAGGAACTCGGAATTATCGAGCGTGTGATCCCGGAGCCGGAACCGGCAGACCCTGAGACGCTTCCGGAGATCGCGAAGACTATGGAGAATGCCATGGAGGAGTTCATTGAAGCGTGGACACAGCTTGACGGGAAGACGTTAGCAGAGCGCCGGTATGAGAGATTCCGGAAATTTTAGGCAGCGCTCCAGCAGCGTGCGGACCAGCATATGGTCATGTTAGAGATGGAACAAATACGGGGAGTTATAATTTAGGAGGAAATATGGAGGCAGCAATCGGTCTGAAACCATTAAAAATAGGGAACCTCGTGGCGAAGCACCCGGTGATCCAGGGAGGAATGGGGGTCGGCGTGAGCCTTTCGTCCTTAGCCGGAGCAGTCGCGAAGGCGGGAGGAATCGGAATCATTTCCACAGCCCAGATTGGATTTAAGGATCAGGATTTCGGAAAAAATCCGATGGCGGCGAATCTGAGAGCGATCCATTCCGAGCTTAAGAAAGCCAGGGACAAAGCGCCCCAGGGAATTCTGGGCTTTAATATCATGGTCGCAACGAAGGAGTACGCGTCCTATGTGAAAGAGGCGGTGAAAGCCGGAGCGGACGTGATCATCTCCGGCGCCGGTCTCCCGATCGACATGCCGAAATTTGTCGCGGAGGCGGAGATTGAGAACGGAGGTTCTGAAAAGAAAGAGCGGCGTACCATGATCGCGCCCATCGTTTCCTCTGTGAAATCTGCTCTTGTGATCTGCAGGATGTGGGATAGAAAGTACCACACAGCACCGGATTTCGTCGTAGTGGAAGGACCGTGCGCGGGCGGTCATCTCGGATTTTCCAGGGAACAGCTCACTGAGCTTGGAGCCGACACAGACCATGTAGCCGAGACATTTAATGAAGCGGCTTATGATAAGGAGATCCGCGGAATCATCGAGACGGTGAAAAGCTTTGCGGAGAAGTACAAAAAACATATCCCGGTCATCACGGCGGGGGGAATTTTTGATCATAAGGACGTTCTGCACCAGTTTGAGCTTGGCGCGGAGGGCGTTCAGGCGGCGACGAGATTTGTGACGACTGAAGAATGTGACGCGGATATTGCATACAAAGAGGCATATATCAACGCGAAAGAGGAAGACATTGTGATCGTTAAGAGTCCGGTTGGAATGCCGGGCAGAGCGATCAAAAATAAGTTTTTAGAGCGTGTTGCTCAGGGACCGGTGAAGGTGGAGCGGTGCTTCCGGTGTCTGGAACACTGTAATCCGGCGGAAACACCGTATTGCATCACGAAAGCGCTGATCAACGCCGCAGAAGGAAAGATTGATGAGGCGCTGCTGTTCTGCGGAAGCAATGCATACCGTTGTGAGAAGATCGAGACGGTGCCGGAGGTTATGGCGGCGCTGTGCGGAGAGTAAATAATTCAGAGAGGCTGTTGTGCAGATCATGTGAATCAGCCAGAATATAAATTTTCAGGAAAGCAGTTTTATAAAGTTCATAGATCCCGTATTTCTGTCATAAGATAAAGAAATTCAGGTGGTGGTTTGGCGTATCTGCGCTTCGAGTGCAGGCAGCCGAAGCGTCGCCGACTTTGACAGAAATGCGGGATTTTTTATGTTAAATATGCTCTGGGCAGGAATGATGGCAGCCGGGATCTTCTGGGCGGCGTTTCATGGAAATATGGGGGCAGTGACGAATGGGTTGCTGGATTCGGCGAAAGAGGCAGTGACACTGGGCGTCACGATGCTTGGGATCATGTCGTTCTGGTGCGGGATCTTAAAGATCGGGGAGCGGGCTGGGCTCATCGAGGCGTTGACGGAGAAGATGCGTCCGGTGATCCGGTTTCTCTTTCCGAATCTCCCGGACGGACATCCGGCGGGGAAATATATCGCGACAAATATGATTGCGAACATGCTGGGACTCGGCTGGGCGGCGACACCGGCAGGGTTAAAGGCGATGGAAGAGTTGGGGAAACTGGAGGATGAGAGACGGGAGGAAAAAGCGCCGGATAAGAGGAAAAATACGGCAGGGCAGAGCAGTCTGGCGAGACAGTCGGGCACTGCCAGCAATGAGATGTGCACGTTCCTGATCGTAAATATTTCCTCACTCCAGCTCATTCCCATCAACATGATCGCCTACCGCAGCCAGTACGGCAGTGTCAGCCCGGCGGCTATCGCAGGACCGGCGCTCCTCGCGACCATCGCCAGCACGGTGGCAGGAATCGCGTTCTGCAAGGTCATGGACCGGAAAAACGTTGATTTTTGAAAAAAAGTCTACTATAATACTACTATTATGTGGCTGAAGCCCATACTCATAAAAGAGTCCCCCGCCCAAGGCGGTTTAAACCGAGAAATATTTACTGACGCAGGCATCGGAGCCAGATGCACAGTCTATAGAGACAAATAATACAATACCAGGAAGGTTGATGCATACAGAAAGTATGCCTCTTTCTGGTATTTTTAGTTGTGTGAGGCTTTGGATATTTTTAGGTACTAAAAAACATAGAAACGGGGATAAATTCATGAAAAAACAAACAATAAAGACAATAGTGACGGCTTTGACCGCTGCTGCTATGGTATGTTCCCTGGCGGGCTGCGCCGGAAATAGTTCGGGAACAACAGAAACCTCCAACGCGGAAAAGTCGTCTGAGGCGGAGAAAACAGAAGCAGCTGCCGGGATAGAGCAGGATAATGAAAAAGATTCTGTTATCGTTGTAATGGGACCATCATCTGAGCCTGAGGTTGGATTTGACCCGGCATACGGATGGGGCGCGGGAGAGCATGTCCATGAGCCGCTGATCCAGAGTACGCTGACGGTAACAAAGGCAGATATGACGATCGGTTATGATCTGGCGACAGATATGAACGTCAGTGATGATGGCATGACATGGACCGTGACGATCAGGGACGATGTAAAATTTACGGACGGGGAACCGCTGACAGCGGAGGATGTGGCATTTACCTACAATACACTGCGGGATACCAGTTCTGTCAATGACTTTACGATGTTAGAAGAGGCAAAAGCCCTCGACAATACCACTGTGGAATTTGATATGACCCGCCCGTATTCCATATGGCCATATACGATGGCAATTACCGGAATCGTCCCGGAACATGCTTATGGACCGGACTATGGTTCCAATCCGATCGGCTCCGGCCGCTACATCATGAAACAGTGGGATAAGGGGCAGCAGGTGATCCTCACGGCAAACCCGGACTACTACGGGGATGAGCCGGAGATGAAGACGGTGACAGTTTTATTTATGGATGAGGACGCCGCCTACGCGGCAGCGCTCTCCGGGCAGGTGGATCTCGCCTACACTTCCGCGGCGTACTCGGATCAGACCGTAGACGGATTTTCCCTGTTGGCCTGCAAGACCGTGGACAACCGCGGCTTCAACCTGCCGGCGATCCCGGCGGGGGAGACGGATGAGAACGGAGTGCCGCTGGGAAATGATTTCACCAGCGATATCAATGTGCGCCGGGCCATCAACCTGGCGATCGACCGGGATGAGATGATCGAGCATGTGTTGAACGGATACGGAACAGCGGCCTACAGTGTCTGTGATCAGATGCCGTGGTACAATGAGGCAGCGGAGGTGGATTATGATCCGGATATGGCGGCAGCAATCTTAAAGGAAGCCGGATGGCTTGCCGGAAGTGATGGAATATTGGAGAAAAACGGTGTCCGCGCCGAGTTCAACATGCTCTATCCGACCGGGGATTCCGTCCGCCAGGCACTTGCGGAGGACACCGCAAACCAGTTGAAAGAGATCGGAATCAAGGTGACGACAGAGGGCGTCGGCTGGGATACGGCCTATGACCGGGCACAGTCCACACCGCTTATGTGGGGATGGGGCGCCCACACACCGATGGAACTTTACAATATTTACCACACGGCACCGGGAAAGGAATACGCGGAGTATTCCCCTTATGCAAACGAAAAGGTGAACGGATATATGGACGAGGCCCTGGCGGAGAGCGACCTGGAAAAGTCCTATGAACTCTGGAAAAACGCCCAGTGGGACGGAACATCTGGAATTACCCAGGATGGTGACCTTCCGTGGATCTGGCTTGTAAATATTGATCATTTATACTGGGTGAAGGATGGTCTGCAGGTGGCAGAGCAGAAGCTTCACCCACATGGACATGGCTGGTCGATCGTAAACAATGTCGACCAGTGGACATGGAAATAAAGAAAACGGGTCTGTGGATTGGCAGACAGGCAGTGCGGATGTGTCTGATGGTGCTTCTGGTGAGCATTCTGGCGTTTGGGCTCCTGGCGGTCTCACCCATAGATCCGCTTCAGACAAATGTCGGACAGACAGCTCTGGGCTCTATGAGCCCGGAGCAGATCGCAAAGCTGAAAAGCTACTGGGGAACAGATCTGCCTCCGGTGGAGCGGTATCTGAACTGGCTGAAAGACTTTCTCTACGGAAATATGGGAACATCCCTTTTATATCGCCGTCCGGTGGCAGAGATCATCGGGGATAAGGTCATGAATTCCATCTGGCTTTTATTCACGGCATGGTTGTTTTCTGGTATTCTTGGCTTTTTCCTCGGCGTTCTCGCAGGAAAAAAGCGCGGTGGGATCATGGACCGGATCGTGACGGGATATTCCCTGTTTGTGGCCAGCACCCCGGCATTCTGGGTGGCAATGGTGCTGCTTATGGTATTTGCGGTGAAGCTTCACTGGTTTCCCATCGGATTCAGTGTGCCCATCGGCATGGATGCCGGGCAGATCTCCATTGCGGACAGGATTCGCCATGCGCTTCTCCCGGTGGTGGCTCTCAGCATCACGGGAATTTCCTCCATCGCCCTGCACACGAGGGAAAAGCTCATCGAGGTCATGGAGAGCGACTATGTGCTGTTCGCGAGAGCCAGAGGCGAGTCGGACTGGTCGATCTTACGTCGTCATGGACTTCGGAACATTCTTCTGCCGGCCATGACGCTGCAGTTCGCGTCGGTGAGTGAGATCATCGGCGGCTCCGTCCTTGTAGAACAGGTATTTTCCTATCCGGGATTGGGCCAGGCGGCTGTGACGGCAGGACTTGGAAGCGATGTGCCGCTTCTTCTGGGGATCACGGTGGTTACAGCGGTGATCGTCGCGGCGGGAAACCTTGCGGCGAATGTTCTCTACGGCGTGATCGACCCGCGGATCAGAGAGGGGGCGAAGCGCTGATGAAGAAAAACCGCAGAATACAGAGCTTCGCGCTTCTGATCCTGGCGGCTGTGCTGTTAGCGGTCATTGCGGTGCTCGGAAGTTTCTGGCAGGAAGCTGCCATCAGGACGGATTTTACGAGAAAAAATCTGGCACCGTGTATACAATATCCTTTTGGAACGGACTGGATGGGACGTGACATGTTCGTGCGGACAGTTGCGGGACTTTCTTTGAGTATCCGGATCGGACTTCTGACGGCGGCAGTCAGCGCGGTGATGGCCTTTATATTGGGACTCAGCGCGGCGGTCTTCGGAAAGTTCGTGGACAGTGCGGTGCGGCTGCTTATCGATATCGTCATGGGAATTCCCCATATGCTGCTTCTGATCCTGATCTCCTTTGCCTGCGGGCGTGGATTCTGGGGTGTTGTCTGCGGAATCGCGTTTACCCACTGGGCATCCCTGGCGCGGCTGATCCGCGGGGAGGTCTTGCAGCTGAAGCAGAGTCAGTATGTGAAGATCGCGGAAAAGCTTGGAAAAGGGAAATTTTACATCGCGTTTTCCCATATGGCACCGAATCTTGTTCCGCAGTTTATCACGGGCCTGGTGCTCATGTTTCCCCATGCGATCCTGCATGAAGCCAGCATCACGTTCCTGGGCTTCGGTCTGTCTTCCGAGAGTCCGGCCGTCGGAGTTATCCTTTCGGAAAGCATGAAATATCTGGCTATGGGAAAATGGTGGCTGGCGCTGTTCCCGGGACTTTTCCTCGTTGGGACCGTGCTTCTGTTTCATTATATCGGACAGGAACTCTGCAGACTTTTGGATCCGGGCAGTGTTCATGAGTAAGGAGGCGGGGAAGATGAATGATACAATTTTGGAAGTTAAGGACCTCTCCGTCACCTTCACCCAGTATGAACGGGGATTTTCCAGGCGGACGATCCACGCGGTGGAGAAGATGGACCTGGAAATAAAAAGTGGTGAGATCGTCGCGGTGGTGGGATCCAGCGGTTCGGGAAAAAGTCTGCTGGCCCATGCGATCATGGGAATTCTTCCATACAACAGTGAAATGGACGGAGAGATACGGTTTCTTGGGGAGCCGCTTACGGAAAAAAAGGTCAAAAGCCTCCGGGGACATGAGATCGTTCTGGTGCCCCAGAGCGTTTCTTACCTGGATCCGCTTATGAAGATCGGGGATCAGATCCAGAACGGGAAAAAGGATGTTTCTGTGAAGGAAAAATGCCTGGCGGTGCTGAAGCGCTATGGCTTAGCCCCGGATATCCGGGGAAAATACCCATTTCAGCTCTCCGGCGGCATGACGCGGCGTGTCCTGATCTCCACGGCGGTGATGGAGAAGCCAAAGCTCGTCATCGCGGATGAGCCGACACCGGGACTTCACCTGGAGGCGGCAACCCGCGTCATGGGACATTTCCGGGAGATGGCGGACGATGGGGCAGGCGTGCTGCTGATCACCCACGACCTGGAGCTGGCGCTCCTGACAGCTGACCGGGTCATCGTGCTCTACGGCGGCAGAGTCGTCGAGGAGACAGATGCGGCGGCATTTCAGGATGAGAGGAATCTCAAACATCCGTACACGAAGGCGCTGTTTCGGTCCATGCCGAAGAACTGGAAGAAGGATGGGGAACAGCTCTGCGATATGGGGGAGATCTTAGAGGACATGCGAAAGGAATACGGCAGATGAGGCTGGAAGCGAGAGATATTTCTTTTAAATATGGAAAAGGGACGAGACAGATCCTGGATCATGTGAACCTTACGGTGGAACCCGGAGAGAGTGTGGGGATCATGGCGCCCAGCGGATACGGGAAGACGACGCTCTGCAAGATTCTGGCGGGGTACGAGAGGCCGGATTCGGGGGAGGTTCTTGTGGACGGGATGACGGTTCTTGAGCTTCGTGGCTACTGCCCGGTGCAGATGGTATGGCAGCATCCGGAACTCTCGGTGAATCCGAAGAGACGGTTGAGTACGGTTCTGGAGGAAGGCGACTGGACCTTTGAGAATCCCAGCGAGCGGGCACGGATCGAGGCGGGACTTGGGATCCGGGACGAGTGGAAAGACCGGTTCCCAGTGGAGGTCTCCGGCGGCGAGCTTCAGAGATTCTGTATTGCGAGAGCGTTGGGGCGACGGACGGAACTTCTGATCGCGGACGAGATGACGACGATGCTGGACCTTATTACACAGGGACAGATCTGGGATTTTGTCTTGAAGGAACTGAAGCGCCGGGAGATGGGGATGATTGCGGTGAGCCATTCGCCGGAGCTTCTGGAGAAGGTGTGTGACCGGGTGGTGCGGCTATGAGTCGTACAATACAGTGGTGGTAGTGGATTTGCCGATTTGGAATGCGAAACAACGGCGAAGATATTGAAAGTAGACCGTCTGCGGACAATACATTGACAAGTTTTGTAAGATTCCGTAAAATAACATTATAAAAATATTGAATAACATCATAAAAATATTGATTTTACACGGTGCAGTGGATAACTGCGCCGTTTTGTTTTACCGCAGGCGACTACGCCCAGCACGGAAATAGGGGGGAAAGCTTTGTATGAAAAAGCGTAAAAAGCTTGGAGCAGAAAGGCTGTCGGAGTTTTTCAGGCAGTTTTCTGTCCTGGTGGAGTCGGGATTATCAATTCCGGAAACATTGGAGATCATGAAGCAGGATGATACCGACCGGGAGTTCTGCCTGGCGTGTCGAAAACTGGGAGCGTTCATGACCGAGGGGAAGACCGTCGGGGATGCCATGGAAGAAACCGGGCGGTTTCCGGAACCGGCGATCCAGATGATCCGGGCAGCGGAGATGAGCGGCCAGCTTGTCAGGACGACGGCACGGCTGGCGGTCCATTATGAGAAAGAACACAGGACAGAGGGAAAAATCCGCAGCGCGGTTTTGTATCCGAAGATCCTGGTTCTGATGATGATCTTTCTAATGCTGTTCGTATTTCTGGAGATCCTGCCGACGTTAGAGCCGCTCCTGGTGGATGTGACGCTGCCGCTTCTTACAAGAATCCTCATGGGGATCAGCCATTTTCTGTATGCGTACCGCTATTTCCTGCCAGTGGCGGCTGTTATGATCCTGGCAGGATGGAAGATCCTGACGGAAAGAGTATGGTTTCGTTACAGCTATGACCGGGTAATCTGCAAATTTCCGGTGGTCGGACGGCAGATAAGGATCATCTGTACGGCAAGATTCTGTGAGAACATGTCCAGCCTTTATTCCAGTGGACTTCCGATCACATCCTGCCTGAAATATACGGAAGGAACGATCGGAAACAGGTATCTGGACCGGGAGATCAGGACGATCATGGCGCGTGTGAGCAGCGGAATGCTTTTGAGCGAGGCAATCCGGGAGAGTGGTGGATTTGAAAAGAAACTGGCGGCGGTGATCGTTACGGGAGAAGAGGCGGGTCACCTGGATAAAATGCTGGAGCGGATCGCGGGAAGCTATGAACATGAGTCAGATCTGGCGCTGAATAAGCTGGTGAACCTGCTGGAACCGGTAATGATCCTGCTGATCGGGATCTTTACCGGAATCCTGATCCTTGGAATCATGGAGCCGATGTGGAACATGTATGGAAGTATTCGATAAGGAGGGAGTGGCGGTGAGAAAGAACCGGAGCGAAGGATTTGTGATGGCGGAGGTTCTGGTGACCGTGCTGTTTGTCACGGTATTTACCTCACTTCTCTTTTCGTCTGGGGCAAGGCGCTATCGTTCAGCATTGATCTTTGCTGCTGGAACGGAAGCGAGGCTGGCAGCCGAGGCGGTGGTGCAGATCCTTGTGGAGAATATGTGTCAGGAGGAGCCGACAGGAATCCTTGAAAAATTACAGGGACCGGAGGGACTTCCGGAGACGGAGGCGGCAGTGTGGGCAGAGACTGGAAATGGGGAGAAAAAGAGGATCGAGACAGTCATCTCCTCCTATTGGAAAGAGGACGGTTCAGGACTTGTGTTACAGGCGGTCTGTACTGTAAATGACCGGAAGGAAGGTGCGTCGAGACTGATCCCCATGGCACCTGTTTTCGTGAGTACGCCGTCTTCGGCGGAACGGAGTGGGGAGGAAAAGCCATGAAAAAGAGATGGAAACGGAATGAGAATGGCTCAACACTGGTGGAGCTGATGACGGCGTTTCTGATCCTTCTTCTGGTAGCTGAGGCGATGCTTCTCAGTGTCTCCGGCTATTCAAAGACCGTGAAACGGTATCGGGAGATTTATGAGGCAGGAAACAGACTGGAACGCCATATGGGAGATGCAGAATACGGGGAACCGGCAGAGATCCATCTGGCGGTTGATGGAGAAGAATTTCTGGAATCGGGATATTTCGCGGAAGAAACGTCGGATACCGGAACCGTCCAGGTCTCGGGATTCTGGGTGTCCATGACTTCGGAAGAAGAGACAGGTGAAAGGAAAGATTAAAGATGGAGAAGGGTCATAGACGGGGGTTTACACTGGTTGAGGTTATGATCGTCATGCTGCTTTTCAGTATGCTGCTCCTTATGATCTTTCCGATGCGGCGGATGGCGGTGTGGGTACTGGATCACGCAAGGACACAGGAGCAGGCAGAAATGCTTGGGGACGCGGCATGGAGATATGTGGCGGACCGGCTGGAGACAGGTGCTGTGGAAGTGGAAGAACTGGACGGACTGTCCATGGACGCGTTTCATATCGATACGCTGAAACCGGAAATTGAGGTGGAAGAGAGCCGGTCTGGCCGCGTCCTTGTCACGGTACGGGTGATGGATGGAAAAAAGGACCTGTATGAGAGGAATGGCAGTGTGCAGACCGGAGATGGTGCTGGATACAATCCCCGGCAGCCGCGGATCCGAAGTACAGACAGCAACTCACGAACCGTCTGCGTCAGCGAGGGGGGAATGAGTTATGATAGAAAGAGGAAAATGGGATGTTGGGCATATTAGGCGGAGAAGGAAAACAGGAAAATAAGAATGAGGTCCAGGAGATGGAGAACTATGGGGCAGAGGCCGGATCTGCGGTGAAGCTCCTTGAGGAACTTTTAAATCTGGGATACCGGAAAAATGCCAGTGACATTCATCTGGAACCGCAGGAAGACCGGATGGTTGTCCGGATGAGGCTGGACGGCATGCTGCTCCATGTGCGGGAATATGACAAGGAAATGCATCAGCCGTTGGTGACGAGGGCGAAGGTCCTCAGCGGAATGGACATTGCGAAAAAGAGAGTGCCGCAGGACGGGCATTTTAAGGAGATGATCGACGGGATCTGCCTGGATGTGAGGACCAGCGTGGTCCCGACGATCTTTGGCGAGAAGATGGTGCTGAGACTCCTGAATATGAAAACGGAGATCGATCATGGCAAAACCTTTGGAATGCGTGAGAAAAATTATGAGAAGATGAAGAGGATCCTCAGAAGTCCGGGCGGGATCCTGTATCTTACAGGACCGACAGGATGCGGAAAGACTACCACATTATATATGATCCTGGAATATCTCGCGAAACAGCCGGTGAATATCGTGACCATCGAGGATCCTGTGGAGCGATATCTTCCGGGGACCAGCCAGATGCAGGTGAATGAACAGGCGGGGATTACTTTTGAAGCAGGACTCCGTGCCGTTTTGAGACAGGATCCTGATATTATCATGGTCGGCGAGACGAGGGATCCGGAGACAGCGAAAATCAGTGTCCGCGCGGCAATCACCGGTCATCTGGTGCTCTCGACTCTGCACACGAAAAGCGCGGCGGGCGGAATCACGAGAATGGCAGATATGGGTGTCGAGCCGTATCTCACGGCGGACAGTTTATGCGGCATGGCGGCACAGAGACTGGTGAGAAAGGTATGTCCGCACTGTGCGGAGACGGTGGAACTTACGGATGAGGAGCAGAAGCTGTTTGGAAGAAAGATCCGGAGCGCAAGGCGCGGACGCGGATGTGAATTCTGTCGGAATACAGGATACAAAGGGAGAACTGCGGTTCATGAGATATTTGTGATGGACCGGGAACTGAAGAAGATGACTGCGGAAAACCGGCCGGAGTGGGAGATCGAGGATTATGTGGTGAAGACACAGGGGATGCGGACCATGCGGGAAGAGCTGGCGGATCTTGTGTGCGCCGGCGTGATTTCGATGGAGGAATTTTTGCGGACGGTGGAGACGTGGTAAGACAGGTGAAAGGCAGGACGTGCGCGGCATGTCCTGTCTTTTTTGACATCGGAAAATGCTTATAAATAATGCTTTTATTGGCATCGGTGAAAAAATGGTATGGTAAAAGTGACGAAAATGCAAAAATATTTTCGTGAAACTGGCTAAATAATGGGGCTTTGGTTTTACGGATCCGATATGGATTCCGGGTATGGCCTGTGATATAGTTATGGACAAACGGAGGAACGAACCGGTTGGGGAGTTCCAGTCAAATCATAATAGATCTTTTGGAAGTCTTAAAAATCTTTGGAGGCAGATATTATCTGCTTTATCGTAAAGCCGCCGGCGGCTTTAGCCGGAATATCCAGGAGGAAAAATGAATCGAAAGAAAGTGGCGAAGTGGCTTGCTGCTGCCGGTTCTTTTGCTGTACTCACAAGCTGTCGGGGAGAACTCGTTCCCTACGCGGCGGAGAGAACGGCAGAATTTCTGACAGCAGAACCTGTGATCCTGAGGGATCGGGAAGCGGGCAGGCGGTTTCTGATGGAGACGGTATCTGCCGCAGAACGGGAAGGGCGGCAGGAAATTGTGGTAACGGGAAAAGACAGCTCGTTCGATACGCTGGTGATCGCGCAGATGTTTCCCGGAGTGGTAAATATTTCAAAGCTGGATCTGGGGACCAGGAATGTGAACGGTGAGACGGTTACGGACTGCCGGATCGGCTTTGAATGGCGGGGGCGGGCGCCGGATTCCGGGGAAAATACCGTTCCAGGAACGGGAGACAAGTTCGGGGAGAAGGAAGACCGGGCCGCATGGAGGACCGGGGATGTGGTCTCGCGGGAGATTGCGGGAAAAATATGCCGGTTTCGATGTATCGATGATGATTACCAGGACGGCAGAGGCAGTTATGGGAAACGTGCGCTGTTTCTGGCGGAAAATGTGATTCGGTCCGATGTGGACAGTACTTATGAGGAGCGGATCTTACTTCCGTTTGGAGAAAACAATAACTATAAGAAATCCCGGGTGAGAGAATGGCTGGGGGAACAGGCAGAGACTGCGGTTCCAGATGCATCTTTTGTATACACGGGAGCTTTGACGGCATTTACAGGGAAAACAGTGGATGGTGATTTTGCTGACAGCCGTCTGGATGGTCTTGAGAGCCATTTGCTGCCATACCAGGAGTGCCGGGACAGATTCTTTCTGCTGTCTTTGGAGGAAGCATACCGGTATCGGGATGAGATCTGGAATCCGGAAGGAAAGGGAAGTTCTTACAGCCGCGGGTTCTGGCTTCGGACACCGGCTTATGAGGTGGATGAAAGAGGCAGTTTTGTATATGGAAACAGGGAGTATGTTGTAGATCTTGAAAATGGATGCTTCAGACAGGCGGATGTGTCAGATGTTGGGATCGGGATCTGCCCGGCATTCTGTCTGCCGCAGGCATAGAGGGGAGAAAAGAAATGAAGAAGAGCAGAAAAAACAGAGGCAGAAAGAGCCAGATGATGTTAGCAGGGTTAGGACTCTGCATGGCGCTTGGAACGCCGGTAAGAGGAATGGCAGTTTTGAGAAGTGTGGAAACAGCGGCGGAGAGAACGGCGACGGCATCGGATGCCGTGGAAAATATTGCTGTGCTCGCTGCGGATGAGGAGATCTGGGGCGCTGATGTGGGCGATATGAGCTTTTTAAGTGGAAGAACTGGGGATGGAACAAAGGAAAAGCCGTACCAGATCACAACGAAGGAGCACCTCATTGGGCTCGCTGCCCTTGCGTCCATGGGAATGGAGGTTGGAAGGGGAGAGGGCACTTATCCGGGAAATTATAAAGGTGCCTGGTTTGAGTTAGGGAAAAATATTGATCTCGGTGGAATGAACTGGATCCCTATCGGATTCTATCACACTGGGGCGGATATGCGGGCCGGAAGAGTATCGCCGTTTGAGGGGCATTTTAGCGGAAACGGAAAAACTGTGTCCAATTTCCGCATGTACCAGCCGTCCTGGGACTTTGGGGGACTGTTCGGCGCAGTGGAGAACGCGGAGATCACAGAGCTCAAGGTAAAGCCGGGGCATGTGATCACGGTAAAGGAGAATGGGGGAATTCTCGCGGGCCGTGCGAAACATTCAGTGATCCGGAACGTGACAGTAAACGGCACATTGAGGACTACCGGTACAGCCGGTGGAGTTATTGCGGATGTCCTGGAAGACTCTGTGGTGGAAAACTGTGTTTCCGACCATGTGGCTATCGATACGGGAAGCGGAAAGGAGATCTTTGCCGGGGGAATTGCCGGACGGGCGGCAGAGTCTTTGATCGCGGATTGTGAGGTGAATACAGGGGACAGTCTGAGTGCCAGGATCCAGGGCGGCGGCTATGTGGGCGGAATCGTGGGGTTCCAGAATTCCGCGGATATTTTCAATACGCATGTGATGGGAACCATCGGCGGAAGCGGCTCTCAGTCCATCGGCGGTATCACGGGAAAATACGCTTCCGGAAAGATGAAGGTGGCACGGTTTGAGGGGACCATCGCATCTTCCGGGCTTGGAAGTGCGGCGCGCGAGGGAACTTTTATTGGAACTCATGATACTGGCTTCCACTTCCGTTATGGGGTTGAGGACGGAGCGGATGTGGCGTACCTGTTCGCGGATACGGAGGAGAAGATTGCAGCCGGTGTCTGCGGCTCAGGTGTCTTGGATGACAATCGGTTCACCTATGATGCTCATATTGGCTTCTGGAACAAAGGAGATAATTTCTACACATTGGTGCAGGGACAGAACACGAAGAAGGAGGACGAACTCTATTTCTATGAGGAACTCGAGAATGGCGTTCTCCATGTAGTGGATACCGAGTCTGCGGCGAGACAGGATCTCTATACTCCAGATCATTTCGCACCGAATTCCGTGGGACGACCGGTGAGGGGATATCTGCTGTCGGTCCTTCAGGTGGATACAGCGGCAAATTCAGGGAATTTCTATGATGTGGCGGTGTTGACGGCGAGAGGTCCGTCTGCCTACAGCAAGGAATTCCACAAAGCATACCGGGGCGCGGTGGCTGCCGGAGATACCGTTGCAGTCCTCACGGCTCCGAAGAACACGGAGACAGAAAAGTTCCAGATGGATGGTGTGCCGACCTATACAGATTCCCTGGGACGTAGAAGGAAGATGACCTATCAGACAGGCGGTTCCTACCAGTTTGTGATGCCGGAACATGATACGGAGGTCTCTGCGTTCTATAAGAAAGTGGCAGCAGGTGTGCGGGTAGAGCCCCAGGAACTTGGTTTCCGGGTGATTGAGGAGCGCACCGGGGACCGGATGAACCCGTCGATCACCACGGAAGTGAGGGATACCGCGGGGAAATTGCTGGCGAGATATTTAAACGGAAAGCTGGAGTCGGGAACGAAGGTCCAGGACGTGAAGATCCATGCTGTGGTCGATAAGAACAACGATGTCGCCGATGAGGCGGTGAGATGGAGTGTGGATGACGATGAGTTGATCATCTTAAAGAAAAATGATGATGAGGACGAGTCCGGATATACGAAAAAGAGCGCATCCATCGAGTTGAACCTGAATGCAGGATTCTTTAAGGATATTGTGGAGAAAGCGGAGACAGAACAGGCGAAGAAACAGTACCGGTACCCCATTGAGGATACGGTCTACGGAAACGGTACCCAGGGCGGACTTGCGGTTCTGACAGCAAAGACGAGACCGGCATCCAGCTTTGAGGAGAAGTCTGTGACCGCAAACTGCAGGATCCCGGTGACATTCCAGATCAAGGACCGGACGAAGATCGCAGCGGAAGGCGCGACTCTCGACAAAGCGGCATTGAATTTTATGGTGACAAGAACATTGACCGGTGACAGGAAAAAGCCGCAGGAAACGATCACGGTATCCGCGCCGCAGATCCTGTCAGGATCCTTTGCACCGGACTATTTCGATAAAAAAGATATCAGCTGGACCGTCGGCGATAATGCCATTATCCAGGTGGACGCCGGTTTTGTGGAAGAGGGAATCGCGGACGGAGATTACCGGAACGCAAAGGTGATGGCGAAAAAGGATACGAGATGGATCCTGGATCTCATAGAGGCGGATGAAGCGGCTCATAAGGAACATATCTATGAGAAACGTACTGGGTGTGGAACAAGAAGCACGGAGGTAGTGATGGCGGCAAAGGATGCCCTTGGAAATATCCAGTCGGCAGTCTGCAGCGTGAAAGTGGATTTTGTGACAGATGACAGGACTGTGGTGATGCCGGAGGAGATCAAGGTGGATCAGGGAGAGCTGGTGTTTGACCTGATACTCACGAAAACGGGATCGAGATATAACCCGGCGGTCATATGGCAGGGCGCGGATGCACAGAAGATTACGGCAAAGCTGATACCGCAGGAAGCGTTAAAAGGAAATGGGGACGGTAGCTTCGAATTTAACTGGAACGTAAAAAATGGTGCTGTAAAGGTAGAAAACGGTGCGGTATCAGTAAATACGGAGGCATTCTGGATTGCGGAGGGGATGAAGAAATATCCGTATACGGCGGAATATGAGGACGAGATCACGGTCAGAGCTGGGGCTTTGGAGATAAAGATTCCTGTGAAATTAAAGTTTAAGCTTGTGGATAAGACCTGGTCCGGCAGCTCAGGAGGACGTTCTTCCGGCGGCGGAAGAACGGGAAGTGTGCTGAAAAAGGACCAGAACACAGGGGAACAGCCAAAGGGCAGTGTCACCGGTGAGTGGAGAAAGCAGGAGGATGGAAGCTGGAAATTTGTTTCCGGCGGAAGAACGTATGCCAATGAGTGGGCCTGGATCTACAACCCATATGCGAAAGAAGGACAGGAAAAGACTTCCTGGTTCCATTTTGCGGCTGACGGCAGGATGCAGACAGGGTGGTTTCTCGATGAAAAAGATGGAAGCTGGTATTATCTCCAGAAGACAAATGACGGAAGCCAGGGGAAAATGCAGACTGGTTGGATAAAAGAAGGAGAAGCGTGGTATTACCTGGGACCGACCGGGCGGATGACGAAAGGCTGGAACTGGATCAATGGAAAATGCTACTATATGGACCAGAAAAACGGACATATGCTGGCGGACTGTGTGACGCCGGACGGCTACACTGTGGATGAGACAGGCGCATGGTGTGTCAGAGGTGCGGTACAGACGATTGGAAAGAAATGATGGCGGGGGATCAGTATGGAAGAGAAAAAAAGAAGGCGATGGTTGGCTGGATTTCTGGCAGTCATTATGACGATCACGGGAGTGGGGATTCCACTCCCGTTCCCGTCCGAGGCATCGGATGTGTGGCCGCAGAAATCGACGGCCCCGTATTACTGCCTCGATGGGGGAAAAGGCTGGAAGAAGGTCGACCGGTATGATATGTATAAGTTTGATACGATGCCGTCTCCGCTTACGGAAACGCAGGCGAAACGGTTATTCTGGGCATATCCGGACAACTGGTCGGCACTGAAGGACGCGGCAAAAAAGTTTGATCCGGGTCTTTATGCGGAGATCGCGTCTACGACGTCCAGTGCCAATATCGTAAAGTATGTGAAAGACGATGCAGGGACAAAATTTGCCTGGGTGGCTGACAATCCGGAAATTGAAGACCGCGCGATCGCTGTTATGGAGCAGGCGTCCTCCGTCGGGCTGGCGGCGGGAAAAGAAGCTCCGGATGCGATCAGGGGAGCAACTTCGGAAGATACGGCAGTGCCATTTCAGGTACTGCCTTTTTCTGACGGACCTGGCGCCCTGGATACGGAGTTTGTTCTTGGAAAAGAGTTTATCCGGGATATCGCGAAGATCGAGCCCCAGAGTGTGTGGGACAATGGATCCACAGGGGGAAACGTGGGATGGCTTGACGCATCCCAGGATAAAAATATCGCGAAATCGGTGATGGGACAAAATCTGTATGAGGTGACCTGGAGCGGAGATGCGATCCAGATCCACAATAATGGTTCGGTGACCGCAAATGAGAATGCTGTCGGAAGCAATATGACAGATGAAGAGAAATACAACAAGACAACGGTGCGGTATAAGATCACTATGAAAGGCAATTCCGGCTGGTATACGGAAGGCAGCTGGAATCCGGAATATCTCAGGGAGTGGATGGACTTTAAGGTCTGCATCAACGCGCCGGAACATCAGAGACTCTATAAGGCGGATATGAGGATCATTCCCTCTGATATGGTGTTTTATCTGGTGATTAGCCAAGATGGGGAAAGCGGAGAACCAGGAGGCGCGGGAGACGGGGAAATACCGGAATACGGCGTGGAACCCCCGACTCTCGAATTTCAGATCTATCGTCACAAGGAGACCTTTTCGGCGGATTACAATGTCAGGCTTGTAAAACATGACGATGAGACTGGAATGCCACTCAAGGGAAGCCAGTTCTATCTGTATGAAAGATTTGAGGACGGAGGAAAGATCTCAAAGACAGACGGCGAGGGAAGACTTGCGGAAAAGAACCTGAGCTTTCGTCCATGGAGCGGATTTCAGGTGTTTTCGGAAGGAACCACGAACGGAAAAGGGGAGATAACCTACAAAGATACCAGAAAGTATGCGTATGAAAAGACATACTGTGACGGACATGCCGCGCCGTCATGGGCAAATATGCCGGAGGACCAGGAAGATGGGGATTCCGGCGATGAGGACGGGAAAAAGAGTGATGCCTATGAGGAGGCCGCAGAACAGACCAGGGATAATAACAGGGCTGCGGCAAAGCAGTGGATGGAACTGGTGGAGGCCTGTGAGGCAGAGGCGGAAGGAGGCTGCCATTTTCACTGGCTGGCGGATGAGAGTGTCTACGATGAGGTACAGGAAGTATTGGAAAGCGGAGAACCGGATGGGAGAAGCCGAAAAAATGCTGGAAATGAGCGAAAGCTCCGGGCTGCATCCGAAGCCGCATTTGAGGAATCCGGCTGCAAGGCGGACTGTGAGGAGACATACCGGAAGTTTATCGGACTGCGGTTTACCTATACATGGAGGGAGATCCAGGCAAGAAACGGGTATATCCTCCACGATCTGCACTTGGATGATATCCCTGTGGAGATGATCACGACGGATTCTTCCCAGGCGGGAGCAGACGCGGAAAAGCGATCCGGAAGCAGCCGTGAGATCACGGAAAACATCTGGTATTCGGGAAATGGAATGACAGGCGGGAGTACTGTTTCGGAGAGAAAAATACCGGTGGTAAAAAGCCGCGCGGAAACAATTATGAAGAGAACGGCGTCTAACGCGGAAGCGGATACGAAAGAAGCTGCGGTTAAAGCAACGGCGTCCAATGCAGAAAAGAAAAGTATTTTTGATCGGTTTTATGGCTGGTTTATGGGAAGAAGCCGGGAAGAAGCTGATGATGGTGAAGAATCTGATGACTGGGGAGAGTTTGAAGGCGTCGGGGACTTTGAGGATATTCTGGCGGATGCAGAGGAGGACGGAATCCGGCATCTGGATCTCGGGGATTCCGAGAGGTATTCGCACTGTAATGGCGCTGAGGACTGCGGGGATGCCTGGCATGTGTATGACCATCGAACTGAGGGGCGGATCCATATCACGAAAAAAGACAGAGATCTTTTTCGGGGAGAATCGGATGATTATTCGTCCTACGGGGATGCGGAAGGAGATGGAACACTTGAAGGGGCCGTGTATGGCCTTTTTGCGGCGGAAGACATCGTTCATCCGGATGCGGAGGTGACAGGAAACGGAATTCTGACCAATACTGGCGTTGTCTATAAGAAAAATGATCTTGTGGCAGCGGCAGCAACAGATCAGGATGGAAATGCGGATTTCCTGTGTTATACGGAAGCACCGGGAGTGGAGTACGATTATACGGCCGGAAAGATCAGAAAAAGGACGGATATCTCCTGGAACGGGCCAGGAAACCTGTATCAGGAGAACATGGAGAAGAACGGAAACTGGTGGATCGGGAGACCGCTGATTCTGGGAAAATATTATATAAAAGAACTTTCCAGAAGTGAGGGATACGAGCTTTCAGTAAACGGAATGGATCAGGAGATCACCAACCGGGGAGCAGGCTTTGAAACTCCAGGATCTGTGACGGACGCAAATGGAACGGCTGTGGTCACGATGCCGGAACTCGCAGCGGCAATGGAAGGCGATGACGGAAGAGGAAAAGGATATGATGAACTTCCATTTTCGGTCACATCAGCGGGGGCAGCAGGGGAAAATGGAGATGGAGGTTATGAGATCTTTGCCTATGGTTTTCCGGAAGGAACGAAATTCTACCGCGTTGATACAGGGGAGGAGCTGGTGACAGGACCTCACGTGACGGGAACAGAAGAGGTGATTGTAAAAGATGGGGCCGGGAGAACCGTATGGAAACGGGCGGAGAGCGATACCAGTGATCTTCTCTATCAGCCGGAGCGGGATGCGGCGGGAAATATTACCGGACAGGAACCGGTGAGCCGGATAGAACCGCAGATCTTAGAGGCAGAACAGATTCCGGAAAAGATACCGATGAGCCTTTCAAATCTGTCTGTCAATGAGGAAGATGAGCGGTTTCAGGTGAAACTGGAGGACTGTGACCTTTCAGACGAAACGTCGGAGAGCTTTCTCTTCTTGAAGGCTCAGACAGAGGAGATCCTTGGAAGAAACGGGTATGAAGTTCCGGTTACGGCCGGAGGTATCCGCTCGCTGGAGGATGTGCCGGTCTATAGCCGGGGAGTAAAAAAGGGCCAGAAAGATCTCTGGGGAATGACAACAGATCCGGGAGAGCCGGCAAAAAAGACCGTGTATGGTGCAGCGGTGCAGGAAATTACAGTGCCTGTCGAAAAGAATTCCTGTGTTCTGGATCTTATGAGAAGCATTTTCACCTGGTATCAGGAACATCCCCAGTGGAACTTTTGCGGAATCGATGGGATCAGAAAAGAGGATGCTGGTTATCAGGTAACGCTGTATGCAGGTGCATCTTCTATTGGAAACCGCAGATTTTTTACCTCAAAAGTGGAAAATGGGAAAAAGACGACGGACAGTGTCTATGCGGTGTACGAGGATCCGGTAAATCTCCGCTGGGTGTATCAGGAATATAAAAATAGCGGAAACTTCCGGTTCCAGATCGACAGACAGTATGTGATGGGGTCCGCCGGAAACAGAAGATATTATCTCGATGCGACTCTGACACCGGCTCTGATGCCGGGAACAGATGGAAAGCTGACAGAGATCATGCATCAGGTCATGGTTTATCATAAAGAGGGAGAAGAGGTGATCGATTATCTGTCGGGAGATCCGGCACATGGATACCGTGTTCCGCTGACGAGAACGGAAGATAAGATCGAGGTCACAACAGAAAAAGAGCTCGTGGAAAAAGATGTGGAGATTCAAAGCGTAGTGAGGGAGAAGACTGGTGTATACAGAATTCAGGTTCGGACTTCCGGAAAAGATTCGTTCGGAAAGGACTTTACCGATGGAAAGACGAGTCTCACCTTAAACTTTATCGTAAAACTTCCGGAAAAAGATCATGTCCTGACGGAAAAGGAGATCCAGACGATCGGAAACGCGAATGTCTGGGGATATCAGGAAGGAGACCGGATCGGTTATGCGGAATACCTTGTGAAATTCTCGGGGGCAGCGCTTGCTGTGTCAGTCTCAAAAAATCAGGACCTTTCAGACACTTACATCACTGCGAAGCGGTTGGTATACCGCGGTCAGGATAAGATCAGCGAGGATGGAGATACGGGGCTCACGCCTGTTCTTGTACTGGAACGGCCGGTAAAGCAGAAGATACGGGTAGAGAAAAAGACGGATGACGAGAAAAACATCGGAAATTTCCGGTTTAAGATCTATCTGAAGTCCAATCTGGAACGGATCTTTTGCACAAGAGACGGAGAGATCTTCTGGGTGGATAAAAACGGGAAAACGGTGCAGATCGAAGAATACCAGAAAAATTTCCCGGAGCTGGTCCAGAAGGTCTATACGAAAAAGACGGACCGCCAGGTACTGGAGACAGTGGGGCGGAAGATAGATCCGGACCATGGGGAAGCCGGGACAGTTAAAGGGTATAACTATGAGAAATTCTTTGCAGCTATCCGGACGGCAGACACGGATTGCTGGAAGAGAAGGGGATTCCTGTGGAATACATCATTTAAACCGTTTGTGGCCAGCCTCATTACCGGAAAGCAAAATGAGATCAATACCTCGGAATACGCGAAGGAGAATGCAAAGCGCTCGGACGCAGTCCGGCAGTTTGCCATTGACTGGTATCTGAAAGCGGAGCAGGAACAGATGAAACAGGGAGAAAACTCATATTCGGATGAACAGTATGATCATGCGCTCTATCTTGCGATCCAGAAAGCGGAGGACTATCTGCAGCCGTTTTTCAAGTATGATCTGGGAAAAATCTATGCGATCGCCTGGGACAGCGAGGAAAAGGGCGGGCTTGACGGGGATAGGACAACTCTGGCGGTCCGGAAGGAAAACGGACAGGCACAGGAAGAGGCAGCGTCAGCGGTGTCGAAGTATCTTCCTTACGGCGAATATGTAATCGTGGAGGAGCAGCCCCATGCACCGGAGCTGTTTGACTTTAAGAATAGGCATTATGAGATCGATGCGCCGAAGGAGATATTTCTTCCGGTGGCAGGCGGACAGATTGAGGCTGGAGATGACTGGAAGGAGAAGTATGTATACAGGGCTGCAGATTCTGCGTGGGATCTTGCAAAAAAATATCTGATACGTTTTAACGAGGAGTGGGCGGAAAATCAGAAACAGGAACTTCGGGAGTATGTGATATGTGCCCACAGCAATGATGGGGATTTTGAAGTCTATCCGTATGGACTTTCTGAGAAAAAGAGAGCAGGTCATTACGAACCTTACGGGAATGAGACGGTAAAGCAGTACTATCATTATCGGTCGGACAGTGAAAATGGAGCGAAGAGAGAGGGAAAGGAGACGATGACAGGTGTAAAGACTGCCTATGACGGGGAATATGCGCCGATGCTTATTCCATGGAGTATTGTGGATCCGAATCAGGAAAAAGAGGGTACGCTCTGGACCGGTTATGGGGAAAAGACATTTTTGAACCGAAAGTATTTCTCAAATCTGAGAATTGAGAAGCTTGACGCAGAAACTGGAGAGCCGATCCTTCATGATGACGCGGTATTTGGAGTCTATCGGGCGGAAAGAAATGAGGCGGACGACGGGGATGGTGCCGTGCGATGTTATACGGCGGATACGATGATCCTTGGAAGCCAGTATTTTCTTGAGGCGATGGGGGCAAAGGAGATCCGGCCATTTGCGAGAAAGGCAGCCGGGGCCGGAGAGCTGTTCTATGGAACGGTCCCTGCCGGAACACCGATCTGCCAGGAGAGTGATCTGGTAAGCTTTACGGATAAAAATGGGCTGCAGACAGGAACACTCATGGCGATCCCGACGATCCGGGATATCGAGGAAAAGGGGATTCTCCAGGCAGTTGGATACGCAAAAACACCGAATCCGCTTCCCGCGGGGGTTTATGTGCTGGCAGAGGTGAAGCCGCCGGCCGGGTATGTGCGTTCAGGACCTGTGGCAGTAGAGATTTACAGTGACCGGATCCTGTATTCCGGAGGCTGGACAGAAGGAAAAACGGCGGCAGCAGTTTACGGGTACGAACAGGATCCGGATGGAATCCACCCGGAAAATGTCACGGATACTGCCAGAATATATGCGGAAAATACCGCAACAATTCTGGAAATTTCAAAAACAAAGACAATAGACTTAACTCGTGGAATGAAAGTATCAGGGCGAGTGGAAGGAACGATATCGGAACTTCGTGCACAGTACGGGCTTGAGAACCTTGATCTTGCCTATAATCATGCAGGTACATACCAGGGATTTGGCTGGAAAAAGGGGACTCTGGAGATGCTGGAGCAGAGGAAACGCGACGGAGAACGGGTGGAGATTGTCTATGAGAATGGAATCTTTCAGGGTTACGGTTATGTGACGAGAAAACTGGAGACGACAGATCATCAGAATCCGTATGTAACAGGAGCCAAGCTTGCACTTTATGATGCGATCCGGGTCAAGCAGACCGGGGATTCACAGGATCATGCATTTGAAGGTGTTGAGGTCACGAGGGACAGAAACGGAAATGTGACAGATATTGTCGTAAAAGAGGGATATGCCGGAGAAAAGCTGGAATTTTCCCGGGACAGAGCGTCAGTAGATGAGATGCGGGGAGAAGATACCTGGGAAATCAAGACAGTGAAGCGAAGGGATACACCGGTCTTATTCTATGATCTTGGAAATCTTGATGTGATAAAAAAGGGAAAAGACGGGACTTTCTACGGCTATGACCGGGAAGGACGGCAACAGAAGATCACCTTTGATACAGAATCGATCTATGCGTTGAAAAACGGACAGCCGGTATTTGAAATATCGGGAGGCGATTTTACAAAACTTGTGTATGACCGGAAATCGAAGGTATTTACTGCAACGGATCCGGAGACCACACTGTTTCATCTCGATGGATCTTTGTGCAGGGATGCGGAGGTTGATGCCTACACAGGCCTGGCATATGTGAAGAAGACAGAAATCGGATCGAATGGAAGAGAACAGCAGGTATTCTATGTATGGCCCGTGGTAAAGGAAACAGACACCGCGGGAAATCTGACTGGAAGAAGAAAAATACTGACGGGAAGACCGGCGGAGATCATGGAAGGAAGTGAGAATGCCTATATTACGGGAACATGGAACACGGAAACAGGGGTTTTTGAAAAATGGATGGAACCGGTTCTCGATGAGTTTGGCCTGGTGAAATATTATCCGGAGAGCGGAGCTCTGTATAAAAAGGGTGAGCCGGTCTATGACCGGGATGGGGACTATGTGACATACCGGTATGAGGAGCTTCTGGAGATGGAAAACCGGGCTGCGTATCATTTAAATGAGAGAGAAAAGCTGCTTGATGTGGGAGATCCGGAGAATGAGGCGGATGACGTGCCGCTAAAGCACAGGAAAGGAGAGTCCTATCTGATTCCAAATGTGTGGATCAGCGGCGAAAAAACGATTCAGGATGGACGGATGGATGAAAGTACGGACGGACAGCCGGACCTTTTAAGGCGGGTGATCCCGGGCAGCTATATCCTGGAAGAACTGGAAGCGCCGGATGGCTATGTCCGCACATTTCCGTCAGCAGTGGAAGTGAAGGAGACGAATGAGGTCCAGAGAGTACTCCTGTCGGATGAAAAAACAAAGGTGGAGATCGCAAAAATCGACGGAACAGAAGATTACCGTCAGAAGGTAGAAAACCGCACAGATATGGAGACAAGTGAAACAAGCACAGAGATCCGGGGCACATACAGCCAGACCTTTGTAACAGGGGCGAAGCTTGCGCTGTTTAAGGCAAAGCGGGTAAATACTGCCGATCAGGATAAATATCCTAAAGGATATTATTTCGTGAAGACAGAGGAGACACCGGCTGTGTGGAACTCGGAAGATCCTGTGGATAATCATAAAGTTTCAGTCACTGCAATGTGGATAACGGATGGAAAACCGAAATATTTCGAAGGAATTCCTGTGGGTGATTATATTCTGGAGGAACTGGAAACGCCGGATGGTTACCTTCCTGCATCCATGGAGATTACAGTGGAGGAAACAGGAAATCTGCAGAGCTTTGTGTTGAAAGACGATCATACGAAGCTGGAGGTCTTTAAGCTTGAGAGAAATGCATCCGGGGAGAAAGAGCCGTTATCCTGGCCTGCCGCAGCAGAGTTTGTCCTCTGTGAGGCAGTTCTGGATGAGAATGGGGGAGCAAAGACGGAAAACGGCGCTTATCTGTACCGGAAAGACCGAATCGTGGACAGTTGGAAGGCGGATGATCTGTCGGAATATGTTCCGGCGATTCCAGAGGCGTATGAAAAGATGTTTGGACAGTATGGAAATGAATTCCGGCAGTTCTCGTGGAAAAAGGAATCTCAGGGAAGAGTCACTTCAGGAGATGCCAGACTTCTGGAGGATATGGCGACGGAAAACAGAAAAATCATCACACAGATCTGGGAATTATCGGATGGAAGCAGAATGCGGGTCTCAGTCACAGTTGATGGAGATCCGAAAAGATTAACATCCGACGGTCAGCTGTCACCGCGGTTTGAATACCAGTTCCGCTATCATGACAGATCATCCGAGAGGTATCCGGGAATGACCAGTTATGATATGAGAGCCGGTCTGCACCGAATTGACCGGATTCCGGAAGGAAAATATGTACTTCTTGAGACGAGAGTTCCGGACGGTTATCAGGGAGCGGAACCGATCCTTATCACGGTAGACCAGACGGAGAATATCGTCCGTTATGAGGTGGAAAACAGACGGGAACCGGAAGAAAAGATAGCATGTGGCAGGATCAGAATCCGAAAGACAGATGCGGAAGATAAAGAATTGAAACTTTCCGGGGCATGGTTTGAGGCGGTCTGCGTACAGACGGGAGAAAAGACGGTATTTATGACAGGTGCGGACGGAATTGCGCTGTCACCGGAGCTACCGATCGGTTATCTGAAAAATGGTGCCTGGGTCATGTACGAGTATGAGGTTCAGGAGATCCAGTCTCCACCCGGATATGGGTGTTCTGAAGAGACGTTTTCTATCGTATTTGACAGGGAAAAAGAAGCGGTGATCCAGTTGTATGAACTTTCGATTACGAATAAAAAGACGAGAGCACAGTTCAGCAAGTTAGATATGGCGACGGGAGAAGAACTGCCTGGAGCGTCCCTGGAGTTAAAAACGGTGGATGGAACGGTCATCGATTCCTGGATATCAGGGAAAACTCCACATTTTGTGGAGGGAACGCTGACAGCAGGGGAGACGTATATCCTGACGGAAATATCTGCGCCGGATGGGTATGAGATCGCTGAATCCATCAAATTTACAGTGCCAATAGATGGAAGCTTTGTAAAAATCGAGATGACAGACCGCAGAAAAACACCGGACGAACCGGAAAGACCTACTGAACCGGAGCTGCCGACAGAGCCGGCCGAATCTGAGACAACGGCGCCAGCGGAGACTCCGACAGCGCCGAAGGAACCGGAGACGTCTGAGAGACCGGCAGAGCCGGAACAGCCAACAGCGCCCACTCCGCATGACAAACCGAAGAAACCGGTGGAGGCAGAGTGGACAGAACCGGAATCGGAGGAGGAATCGAAACAAGAACGGGACCGAGAAAAGACGTATGGCAGGATTACGGTACGCTATGAGCGGGAATTTTCCGGCAGCACAGAGGGGCGAGTCCGTCAGAAGGACAGGACAAGTCTCAGGACCCCGGAGACTGGCGATACCCGGAGACCGGAAATTGCGGTATTTGGTCTGTTTATCGGATTCCTTGGTCTTTGGTATCTGCATATAAAGAAGGAGGAAAATGAGAGAAAAGAAGAACGTAAGGATAAAAAATGATGGGAGCCGAATATTCCGGCTTCCTGTCAAAAAAATTTCCGGTTTTTTAGGAAGTGTGATGTTTCTGTCATGTCTGGCATTTCCGCTGCCTACGTTTGCAGAGGAAACACTTTTCACGGAAGAGGCAGCATCTGGAAATAAAAAATCAGAAGAAAAAGAGACTTTGATCTATGAAAGCCCCATATTTACGGATGGAGGTGAGGCATTCATACCGGAAGAGACAAGGATCGAGGGGGAAAAGGAATACCGGTTGGTATCAAAACGAATCAGAAATGCGAAAAAAGCCGGAGAAATAACATATGCCCAGGTGACAATTCCCTATGACCTGGAAGGTGATGATACGGTGCCGGAGACGGCAGACGTTCCGCTTATCGATGAGGAGTCCGGCACAGAGTTTGAGCGGGAACTTTCTCTTGTAGATGTGGAAGAGACGTCGAGAAGCTGGTCGGATACCTTTTCCTTTTCTGTGACGGTATCTGGATACGGGGCAGATTCATTCTATTTGGGAGATATGGAGATTCCTGGCGATGCAGATCTTGCTGATTATGGAGAAAAACTTTTAGAACTTGCAGGGTTGTCCCGGGTATATTATCGGGTGGACCGGGTGGAATGGGACGGAGAACCTTATATGGATGGGGAGGTGATGTTCAGAAATGCGACTGCAGGCGGAAGTAAGCTGATTCGAAATGTAAAAGCAAAATATGGAGGTCAGATCCGAACACCGGATCTGAAAGGAAAGCAGTATATTGGAATTTATGAGGAAGTTCTTCCAGAAACGGAAAATAAGACAGAAAACGCACCCGAGGCAGAGATCGTAAGTCGGGCAGAAGAAGAAACGGATCCCCCAGATCTTTTGAGAACCAGTCTGGCGGAGCGGATCATAGAATGGCTGGAGAGCCATGTCACAACGCTAACGGTCAGTATCGGGATCCTGTTCTTTTTAGCAGCGGGAATCTGGTTATTCGTGAAGACAGGAAAAAAGCCAGGGCGTCAGTCACCCTAGCTTTTCCTGCCAGTCTTTTTCCTTAAAACCAGTGAGAACAAAGGAGTCTCCGATAACTAACGGACGCTTTACAAGCATTCCGTCTGTTGCGAGCAAGGCAATCTGCTCTTCTTCGTTCATTGTCGGGAGTTTATCCTTCAATCCCATGGATTTATAGATAAGTCCGCTGGTGTTAAAGAATTTTTTCAACGGAAGTCCGCTCTTTTTATACCATTCTGTCAGTTCCTCCGCAGTGGGATTGTTCTCCTTGATGTGGCGGCTGGTATAGGATACATGATGCTCATCAAGCCAGCGCTTTGCTTTCTGACAGGTAGAACAGGGTGGATACTCTAGAAAAAGAATACTCATAGTGAAAAACACCTCCATGGGCTTAGTATAATGGATTTTTGCGGAGAATACAATGAGAAGGAAAAGAATTGAAGGGAGATTGCTGCGGTTCCCAGGATAGGACTGACGGGAAGAAGACATTCTGTAGAGTATGTGTTAATGTCGGGAAGTTCTAAAGAAACGGCAATCGCAGGGCATAGAAGAAAAACATGGATATATTGATTTTCCTCTCAGAATTCATGGTTCCGCTCACGGTATTTTATATCGTTGGTTCCGGAATCCTCGCAAAACGGCCGGTATTCGACGATTTCCTGGATGGTGCAAAAGAAGGAATGCGGACAGTGGCGGATGTACTTCCAACCTTGATCGGACTGATGACTGCGGTGGGAGTATTGAGAGCTTCCGGGATTCTGGAGGTATTATCAGAGCTTCTGAAATTCCCAGCCGCACTCTGCCATATCCCGGTTCCGGTAATTCCGATCATCCTGGTGAGGATCATATCCAGTTCCGCGGCTGTCGGTCTGATCCTTGATATTTTTAAAGAATACGGTCCAGATTCCTTGGTGGGAAATATGGTCTCGATCATGATGGGGTGTACGGAGACAGTATTTTACACCATGAGTGTATATTTTATGTCTGCCCATATCCGAAAGACCCGTTGGACATTGCCGGGAGCTCTAGTCGCGACAGCGGCCGGGATAGCTGCAAGTATCTTTCTGGCGGATTTATTGTAAGACCGCCAGAATGCCAGGCAAAAAGCCAGGCGTTCTCAGCGGCGGAACAGCAGCAGAACAGCAACGGGGACATAGCAGGAGAAGAGGCTGTAAGTCCTGAAATTTCCCGGAAAAAGGTCGGAAACACTTGGAAATCAGTTGTGCCGTCAGTTGGAATCGGTTATAATAAAACCCATAAAAGACAAAAGATCCGGGCTGCCAGAAGAGATCAGACAGCCCAGGGAGAAAGAGGATTCCGCTGTTGGACGATTATAAGGAACTGAATGAGATCCTGGTGAGATTATTCCGCAGCATCATGGATGTTGAGGAGAAAGCGATCATTACCCGGGAATTCCAGGATATAACAAATAACGATATGCATGTGATTGAGGCCATTGGTATAGGAACGCCGAAAAATATGTCCTCGATCGCGAAAAAGCTCTCCGTCACGGTGGGAACCTTGACGATCGCAATGAACAGCCTGGTTAAAAAGGGCTATGTGAAGAGAGAACGCGGTGAGGAAGACCGCCGGGTCGTATATATTTCGCTTTCAGATAAGGGCAAGAAGGCGTTTGTTCATCATGCAAGATTCCACAAAGAGATGATCACATCCATCATGGATGAATTTGATGATGATGAGAAGAAGATCTTGATCCGGGGTCTCACGAAACTGGATAATTGGTTTAAGAATAAGGAAGAAGAGAATAAAAAGAATCGAGAGTAGAAACGATAGACTACCAGCTCTTGATAAGATGTGTAAAAGGCAGATGTTCTTCAAAAGGATATCTGCCTTTTTGAGTATGCGCGCCATGGGCGCGCTCTAACGGTGAAGGTTCCGAACACGCCCAGATAGTGGGAAGTCTAATAACTATCACCTTTGTAGTGGCAGTGAATGCAAAATAGCAATTAAGAAAATAAAGTAAAAACAAAAACAACTTTAAGAAATTAAGAATAATTCACAAAACACATATTAATTTAAAGAGAGTCAATAGTTTACTCTGAACAAAATTTCCAGGCACATTGTAAAAAACAACTAAATGAACTGGCAAAATAGTCTGAATATATATGCATAATCGTTAATTGACAAATCCAATTATGGACAGTAGAATAAAACGCAATTACAGGAGCAGAAAAAACAAAAAGAAAAAAGATAACTGTTGAGCATACAATGGCGTATCAAAAGACGCATTGTGTGCTTTTTTATTTGTTTTTTCTGGATAGCAAGAAGGGAGAGGACAATATGAGAAAATTCATCGTAGGACGGTTACTTTCCATTATTCCAGTATTGATCATCGTATCCGTCGTTATCTTTTCAGTAGTGCACCTGACACCTGGTGATCCGGCAGCTTCTATTCTTGGCGCTGAGGCCACGGTGGAAGATATCGCGGCGCTCCGGGCGAAGATGGGGCTGGATAAACCTGTGGTAGAACAATATTTCGTCTGGATATATATCTGCACATTTTCACAGGTTCCGATTCCGTCCTTAAAGCTTTACTTTGGACCGAATTACGCGGGCTGGAACGATGATGAAACCCTGCAGAGTCTTTTAAATGACATGAATACCTCCACAAACATGGATGACGCGAAGGCGGCCTGGGAGAAAGTTCAGGAGTATTCCTGGGATTATCTGGCAGTCATCAATTTTGGTCATTATATTGCGAATTATGCATGGAATGATCATGTGAAAGGCTTAAATAATTACAGCGGACTCTACTTCTGGAATGCGGGGTACGTAGAGTAGATCAGCACAAAGATCCGGATAAAAATACCTGGCAGAGATGGATTACTTCACTCTGACCAGGTATTTTTGTGTCTGTAACTGGATGTGTATAAAGACTGGCGCCGCGGTGAACAGCGGCGCCGGAAAGTTTTTGCTTATTCGATATAGGCAACTTTTCCGATCCGCTCTTTCGGTTGGATCTCAGTATCCGGATCCGGATAGCCTAAAGCAGCCATCCCATAGACTACATGATCGGCCGGAATACCAAAATCATTTAAGATGTCACGGATCGCCGGAGTATCACAGATATTCTGGAGCTGGTTGATCCATACAGAACCGACACCGTAGGAGTGGGCAGCCAGAAAGATGTTTTCAAGGGCGCAGGCATCATCCTCTTTTCCCCAGATGCTGTCACGGAGGTTCGAGGGCATGATGATTGCCGTTGGGCAGTACATGTTGTAGCCGGGGCGGTCTAAGGTCGTCTCGATCGCGTCTGCCAGCCGCCTGATCGCTGTTTTATTTGTGATAACTGTAAATTTCCAGGTCTGTTTTCCACATCCGCTCGGCGCATGGAGCGCAGCCTGCACCAGATCATCCAGAATCTCTCTGGACACAGGTGCATCAGTGAATTTCCGGATGCTTCTTCTTGTCAGTATGTTGTTCATGATCTCATTCATTGAAAAGTCCTCCTGTTATGTTTGATTTATGTAATATGTTGTAACTGTTCAGTAGGTCTGCGCACTTGCTGCGCTGACCGTAAGAAAACATAGGCTGGAGGGCAAAAATCCCATCAGCGAAGCTGATATGGAATGGATTTTTGCGTGTAACTATGAAGGTACTGAATAGTTACAATATGTTTTGCAACAGGTTGCCGGGTGCAGCTATTCATGGATGATCCGATATACTTTCTGTGGTCTTCCCTTTGTTCCTTTCTGACGATGGTATAAGAGGGCGGCCATATGATAACGCACCATGTTATCCAACATTCGATTGGCGCTTCGAAGTGTGATATGGAGAATATCAGCCAGATCCTGGGAAGTAAAATCCGTATCGCCTAATATTTCCTTAGCTTTTAAAATTTTCTGAATGGTCAGGGTAGATAACCCTGTTTCTTCGGCCAGATTCAAAATCTGAGGGGAAACGTCACTTGAAAAGGCTACCAGTCTTCCATCTCCAAACAGACCGATCTTGTTTTTCTTCACATTGATCAGATAACTGTTATAATCCACTGTATTCATGGATTCTTTTAATGCATACAGGCTGTTGGAAACGGCATCCTGGAGACTTTCTCCTAATCCGTATCCGATACTGACGCGAAAATCACATTTTTCCTCGAGATACGTTTTCAACGTGCAGGTCTGAAAGTCACAGGTAAGCTTCTCCACGGAGTGGTGATTCGTAAACACCTGAATAAAATCATCCTGGTCTTCCTGCAGGAAGTCACAGAGATATTTTTTACTGTATGACATCAGGCACTTTTGGATTTTCTGCCTGTTTTCTTCTGTATTTGGATAAGGCTTGATATCGATCACCGCAGGGCGGTTTTTCTTCAGATTCTGGATCGTGATGTCATGCATCAGAAGCTCACTGCTCTTTAAAATATCGTCCTGATTACAGTTGACAAAGCGGCAATTTACACCTGCCTTTAAAAGGTCAGGAACGATCAGGCTTCGTCTGGACAGCGTGTATTTAACGGTTCCGCTCTTCCAGAGTTCAATGTGCTTATTTCGTTTTGCCTCCAGAGAATCCCAGATTTCATTGGGCGGCACCTGATTTATAAACTCCTGATTCTTTTCAAACCAGTCCTCAAATTTTCCCTGCCTCATTTTTTCAATCAGACTTTTTGCATTATCCGGACACATAACATCACAGAAATCAAAGTATCCATACTGCAGTGTAAAATCCTGATATTCGAAAATGACTCTGGTAATTTCGCGGTAGAAATTACTGATACCACATTCAATGTTCCGCATTGGTTTGTGCTTCGGGTAGGCTTTCTGAATGATCCGCATCGGGGCGGTTCCTCCGGCCAGAATTCCATCGTACTGTTCGGAGATCTGACGATATAGATCCACAACATGTTCATATGTATAGTACACATAAACATCAATAATATCTGCGAGGTCAAGTTCCTTCAGCTCTTTTTTATAAAAAGATTCCAGATACGACGTTGATAGTAACGCTATTTTCATTTTTTAGTCCTTTCGCTTCCAGCGCTTCTTGTTTTGTCAAGTTATATATTTAAAGCGCTTGTGCCAATAGTTACGGTTCACCCTAACCGTTTGATCCCTATAAAAACCCGAAACATATACTGGTAACAGTTTATCATAGCCATTTTAAAAAGTCCAATCTAAGAATTGCCATCCCCGGGTTTATTTTTACGCTGAAAATTGAAAAACGGCACACCGCATTCTCGTTACTTTAGTGATGAGTTAGGCGTGCCAACCCTTTTTGTAAAATACAGAACTAGTGTTTGCTATATATAGAAACATATGATATAATTAAAACATGGAAAAAGATATATTTACTATTAAGGAAAATGCACTTTCATATGGTAGAGGATATGTGTATTCTTTACAGTACCATCTTGTCTGGTGCACGAAATATCGAAAACAGGTTCTGAAGAATGGGATAGATGCAGAATGTAAAAGGATGCTGTATGAGCTTGCGAAGGAATACAAATTTAAGATTCTGGCAATGGAGGTTATGCCGGATCATATTCATTTACTTCTGGATTGTAAACCGCAATTCTTTATATCAGATATGATAAAGATTATGAAGGGGAATCTGGCACGTCAGTTATTTCTTTCGCATCCGGAACTAAAACAGGAGCTGTGGGGAGGACATTTGTGGAATCCATCCTATTGTGCAGTTACCGTGAGTGACCGAAGCAGGGATCAGGTAATAGCATACATTGAGGGACAAAAAGAGAAGGAAAAAAGAAAGTAGGAAACTTTATGCAGATTGTATCCAGCTATGGAGTAGAAATTAATAAAAAGAATATACCGCTCCGTGCGACACTGGATATTTTCCGGAAAGCAGTTTCCTATTTGATTCCGGTGTATGCAGAGACCTGGGAAGAACTTTCTGAAATCAGGAATCCACAAAAACGCTTTAATGAAGCGGAGCATCTGGTGCATGAAACAAAAAAGAATCATGCCCGATTTGCGTTTGACTGTCACTTTCCTAAGATGCCCTCCTATCTGAGAAGATCGGCGATCCAACACGCACTCGGAGCGGTGTCTTCCTATTACACACGGCTTGATCTGTGGAAAAAAGGAGAACTGAGGGGAAAGCCGAAGCTGGTCTGTGAGAATCATGCGATGCCGGTATTCTATCGGGATGTCATGTATAAGGAAGCAGAACCGGGAAAAGATGTGGCACATTTAAAGCTGTTTGATGGGCGTGAGTGGAAGTGGTTTCAGGTAAAATTACTTCATACCGATATGGAATATCTGCGAAAAAAATGGAATAGGAAAAAGGCATCTGCCCCTACTTTGGAAAAGAAACATCATAAATATTTCCTTCGGTTTTCTTATACGGAGGAAGTAAGCTTATCGAAAACAGCGATAAAAGAACAGGTAATATGCAGCGTTGATATAGGAATCAATACGGATGCGGTCTGCAGCATCATGCGTGCAGATGGCACTATCCTGGGACGGAAATTTATAAATTTCCCCAGTGATAAAGACCATTTGTATCATGTGCTTGGCAGAATCCGCCGTTTTCAGAGAGAACATTCCTCCGAACAGGTCCAAAGCCGATGGGATTATGCAAAAAGGCTGAATATGGAGCTGTCCCGCAAAATAGCTGCGGAGATCACGAAATATGCCGCAGAGTATCAGGCCGATGTAATTGTGCTTGAGTATCTGGAAATGCAGGGAAAAATATCCGGAAAAAAGAAACAAAAGCTTCATTTATGGAGAAAACGGGATATTCAGAAGCTGTGTGAACATCAGGCACATCGGAACGGGACTCGTGTGTCCAGAGTCAGTGCCCGGAACACCAGCAGGCTGGCCTGTGACGGAAGCGGAGCGGTAGTAAGAAATCAGGAGAACCATAGCCTATGCACCTTTCGGACAGGAAAACAGTACAACTGCGACCTGTCAGCAACCTATAATATCGGAGCGAGATATTTTATACGGGAGCTTTTAAAACCCTTTCCGGAAACGGAAAGGTCTTCACTGGAGGCAAAAGTACCTGCAGTGAAGCGTAGAACCTCCTGTGTTTATGCAGATTTAAGAAAGCTTCATGTAGAAGTAAACAACTTAAAAGCGGCATAACCACAGACAGATATCCAGCGGACTACCTGAAATGTGGAAACCAGCCGTATCCGGCATGGAAAAAGTGCGTATCCGCACGAATTCTAAGTTACAGGTGTATCCGCCGATATTTAGTCTTGCCGTTTAAAACGGCTGAGAAGCACGTGACTTTAGCCATGTGAGGTTCACACCATCAAACCGAGAACAGAAATGGTTTACCGTACGCTTGTGAAGCTGGAAGAAAAAGGATATTTCGCTTAAGTTTTAGAACATCCGATTAAAAAGAATGTGTAAATAAAGTGTGTAAGTTGAGGCAAAAACTTACACACTTTATTTTTTGAGTAACAGGGAATTTTTTTACTGGTTATACCTGTCGAAGCCATAATTTGAAGTATTTCCGTGTCACCGAAAACGGCACAGGACCGAGATCGAGAAGAAACTTATGGAATTCCTTCGCGGAAAATCGGTTCCCCAGCTTTTTTTCTGCTTCCTCCCGCATCTCCATGATCTCCACATATCCGCCGGCGTACTCCAGATAATTTGTGGGATTGTCGATCAGGGTCTGCCAGAGTTCTTCCACCAGCGCATCATCCGCGTCAAAGCAGGTGCGGACAAAGGCGGCAGCCCGGTCTTTTGACCAGCCGTCATAATTGATCCCGATATCTAAAAGTGAGTGAAAACAGAGAGAAAAGGACCGCATGGCGGCCTGATAAGCGCTGTTTTCTTCAGAAAGACCATTATCATAGAAGTAGGACAGCTGTTCTACATAAGTTGCCCATCCTTCATTTGCCCCGGAACAGGTGAGCAGGGCCGCCAGAGGATTGTGTGTGTGTTCCCGGAAATAGACGGTCTGGTAGAGATGACCGGGAAAGCCCTCATGGGCGAGTGTTGGGTACAGTTCGTCTTTTGCGCTGGTGCTGCCATTGTTGATATAAATCACATTCCGGGTGGGATCGTCAAGGGGTGCAGTAAGATAAAACGCTGGACTTAACGTAGATTCCAGCTGCGCGGGAACGTACCGGATCTCATATTTTTTTGAGGCTTCGGAAAGAACCGGGAAATCTCCGGACATCTGTGTCTGCAGATCAGCCAGAATCGCAGGTGGATCGGTAAGGCGGAAGGAGAGATCAGGACCTGTCTTTTTCGAAAGAGAAGAAATCGTTTCCAGATCTTTCTGCATCCGGTCAGACAGAGCTGCCTTTAATTCTTCTATATTATAAGAAAGGCCGGGACCGGATCGTAGAAGATATTCATAATACCGTCTGCCATTCCGGAATCCGCAGAGCCCACCTTCATTGATACCGCGTCCCTTTAATCCGGAGAGCCCATCGATCAGATGGCGGTAAGCGGGAAGAAACGAGTTCTTTATGACCTCAAGATGGCGGGAGCGGAAATTATTTTTCTGCTGTTCCGACAGGGAAATATCTGTGGAAAGAGAATTTAACCGTGTCTCAAAGGTTTCCGTGAGAAAATTGTTCACGGGATCTATGAGATAACTCTGACAGGATTCCAGGATCCGTTCAATCGAGGCATCAGATGGTCCGAGTCCGGCAGCCGCCTTCTGCTCTTCAAAGTAGAGGATATCCCCATAATAGGAATCAAGCTGGGAAAGCAGAGTGAGATAATCTTCCACATCCTGAAGCGAGTGAAAAGAATACTCCGCCAGCAGGATCGGAAGCTGTGCCTGGATCCCGATGGTGGGAGCGAGAGGCTGATCATAAAGTTCTAAACCTTCTGCCATCAGACCGGTCTCAATTCTCTCGAAAAGGGAGTCATAGAGGATCTGCTGGTCATCGGGCAGCATATGGGGATCAAACTCGGAGAGCTTTTCCTTCAGGTCATGAATCTCACGGCTGTTTTTTATGAGCTCCGACAGACGGTATGTACCGAGAGCAGCATCTTCAGCATCAATTCCATAATTTTCCGGGTGCAGAAGCGTATAGTGAAGATCCAGAGTGCCGGAAGACTCCATCTCTTTTCGAAACAGTTCCGTGCAGAAGGCGTCGAAATCTGCCTGAAGCTTTCGCTCCTCTTCGGAATGACCGGATCGGGTAGAGGAAAGAGCGTCAGAGGAATAAAATTCCCCGGTCTCCGGGGAAAGGGCCCGGGAGATCCGGTCATTCTGGCAGGCAGTAATGAAAACGGTCAAAACTAAAGCGGCAATAGCAAGGCGGAATGTTTTAAAAGCCATAGATCTTCGGACCTCCGAAAAATATTGGCTGACCAGGCGCGGAAGAAACAGCCATTTGGTTCAATATATGCTTTGCCGGTAAAAACAGAACTATACAGCGATAAAAAATGACCGACCGGTGGAGGTGCCGGGACTTATTGTTGAGAAAGAGAAAAGGGCTTATTGTTATGCTTGTGATTTGTCCAGAAAATCATGGATGATTTTCAAATAAAACGCTTTACACCCAAACATGGACGTATGGGTCGCCCCCTTGATCAAAACTAACTGCGCCCGGGGAATCAGCCGGGCCATAAGGCGGGAGTGGGAGACATTCACCAGATCTCTCGTTCCGGCGATCAGGAGAACCGGCGCCTGGACATTTTCAAGCTGCTCCCGGGACATCATGGGAGAATTGCAGAGCAGGGAAGCGAGCTGTTGATGACGGAAAAGACATGAAAGGATGCAGGAAGCGGCAGGATTTTTTTTGCAGATTTCCCGGAACAGACTTGTCGCCGCTTTCAGACAGAAGTATTTCCCCACACAAAAAGCCCGGACAGGAAGAATCAGCCCATCCGGTGAGACATTTCCACTGATGGCAATCACGGCACGAGTCCGATCCGGAAACAGGGATGCGAATTCCAAGGCGATATTTGCCCCATCGCTGAATCCAAAAAGAATACAGGTCGGGATATGAAGGATATCCAGAAGCGCTGCTGCGTCCCTCGCCATATCTGTGGTAGTGAACTCTGATTCCGCGTATTCCGGCTTGATCCGTGAGCGCCCGTGGGCGCGGCTGTCCATGAGAATGACACGGTATTTCATGGACAGCTTTTTTTCGTAATAATCAAAGATCAGGTGCGTCTCCGCGTTTCCGTGCAGCATTAAGATGGGAGTGCCGCGCCCGCTTTCCTTATAATAGATCCACACCTGAGGCGTATCCGCCATTCCCTGACGGCAGGTCATTTTTTCCATTTGTGCAGTTCTCCCTTAAGAAGAGTCAGAATGTAACCGCGGATCCCGTGTGGATTCTGGATCTCGACAGCGGCGTAGAGCATGCCCGGTGTCGGATATTTCGGAAGATATGCGTAGTAGGACGGAACCCATTCGGTGGGGCTGTACTTTTCTTTCGCGCGGTAAAGATCCCGGAATCCATAGCAGGCATTTAAGTGGTCATAGATAAACTGCAGAAGACGTTCCATCGGATTTTTGCTCTCGGCACTTAATCCTGCCAGAGGGGCAACACCGAGGCTGCCATAGCCGATGCCTTCTTCCTTGAATACCTGAAATGCCTCGTATATGATCGTCTCCATGACTCCGCTGGGCGCGTCTTTCCCGTGCCTTGTCACATCTGCCATGTAGCCGTTTTTTCCAAGAAATGGAACAAAGACGATAAAGGCAACCATTTTTCCATCAGAATTTAATGCGTAGAAATAACGCTTATCCATCGGATCCTCAAGCCCTACGGTACCCATGGTGAACTGGAGCATGCCGCTCTTCTTGCCATCCAGCCATTCATCGGTGATCCGGTCGAATTCCCGGTCAAGAGCCGGATTGCGTTTCTCAAGGACCTTGTATTCATGGACGGTGACACCGGCTTTTGTGGCATGGTTGATGTTCATGCGCATTTTCGCGCCTTTTTTGCCGCTGATCTCGTAATCGGTGAGTTTGAAACGCGCTTCCTCACCGCTCTTTACAAGACCGAACCCCTGCTTTTCGTATTCACTGAGATAATAGTCAGTCAGGCCGAGAAAGAAGATATTGTGGGCGCTGTTCTGACAGAATTCTCTGAATTCCGTCAGGAGAGCCGGAAAGTCCTCATCTCTGCACACAGGATCACCGTTTACGACGATGGTGTCACCGACAGTTCCATAAGGAAGCACGCCATAGACTGAGTGACCAAAATACAGGCATTTGTCATCCTCCAGTGCAAGATAGGAGCAGGGATTTTGGCTGTAAAGATTTAAAAGTGTTCTGGCATGCTGGATTTCCTGGGATCCGTGGGCCTGTTTCTGAATCCACGGGCGCACGGCACAGAGAATAGCGGCGAGAATACAGCCCCAGCTGAACCAGAACAGGACGAACTCCGTTCCATGGCGGTCAGCCATAGACGCGGGAAGACTTCCCATGCCGAAGATCATACTGATTCCCAGAGTGAAGCTGTCGGCAAAGGAGACAGAAGCACCGTCCGCGGTTCCGAGCCGCATATAGTGCCAGGTGATCCCTACATTTATGAGGACACCGATGATGGCAAAAAGTGCCAGAAGCAGTGTTTGTCGGCGGTTTCCGCGTCCGGCCGGGCAGCAGAAATCTTTCCGCGTGATGAAAAACAGGATAAATAAGAAAAGGTCGAGAATCATGATCCCGTTGTGCAGCGGATGTCCCATTCCGATGAGTCCGCGCAGAAAATTGAGGACAAAGATCCCCACGGAGATTGTCCATGCGTTCTGTTTTCTCTTCCATAACTGCAGGGACAATACGAAAAGAACAATGGAAAAGGCACGCTGAACCATGCGCCCCATCTCAAAGGATCCCTGCATGGCCTTCGAGATCCTGGAAAACGGGAAAAAGGTTAAAAGGAACAGGAAAAAGGAAAAGACGGCGAGCAGAAGGATCGTGATATTTTCGCCCCGGATCCGGAGCTGTCTTGCGCGTTCCTGATTGTTAAGTAATGTATGATTCATAAGCTCATTTCTCCAGAGTTAAGAGATGCCGCAGATCCGCAGGATACCGATGCAAAGATCTGTGAAAAAGTTTTTTGGTAACCACAGTGTAGTCTTTTGCGGATAAAAAATCAATAAAAATATTAGAGTTCATTTATGCGATGGTTTAGATGAAGATGCATGGCTGAACTGCAACATAAAACGCCGGAAAAACAAACGATACCTTGACAAATTTATTCGAACAGGATAGACTAAAGGCATCATATGGAAAAAGCTTGGAAGGGAAGAGTATGCCGAAAGGAAGCTTTCAGAGACCCCGGTTGGTGAGAAAGGGGAGCAAAGAGGCGGCAGAAGATGGTCCCGGAGCTGTGCAGGTGAAAGCGGAAACCGTGTTAGCCTGTGCCGGAAGCGCCCGTTAGCGTGTCAGGCTGTTTTTGACAGTCGGTGAGGGCGATGACCGTGAGGCACCGCCGAATTTAAAGTGGTAACACGGGGAGACTCGTCTTTAATAATTAAAGACGGGCTTTTTTTATTTGACAGGAAACTCCGAAGGAACGTCCTGTTAAACAAAAGGCACGAATGTGCCCAAAACGCACACTTGTGCGAGGTGGCAGGTTGGCGTAAACGGCCGCGCAAGGGCTCTGAAAGTGCCAGGATCCATTTGTATAGATGCAGCAGCATAAAACACCGGCAGGAGAAAAGCCGTAAAAAGAGATAAAAAACAGGAGGAATCAATCCATGTGTACAAACTGTAAGAAACCATACTACATTTCCACAGCGATCGCCTATACATCCGGCAAACCGCATATCGGAAACACTTATGAGATCGTATTGGCGGACGCGATCGCACGCTACAAGAGAGAACAGGGCTATGACGTTTACTTCCAGACAGGAACCGACGAGCACGGTCAGAAGATCGAGTTAAAGGCTGCGGACGCAGGCGTGACTCCGAAGGAGTTCGTTGACAACGTAGCAGGACAGATCAAGGAGATCTGGGACCTCATGAACACTTCCTATGATAAATTCATCCGTACCACAGATGATTACCATGAGAAACAGGTCCAGAAGATCTTCAAGAAATTATATGATCAGGGCGATATCTACAAAGGACATTATGAGGGACTTTACTGCACACCGTGTGAGTCCTTCTGGACTCCGTCCCAGGTCGTAGACGGAAAATGCCCGGACTGCGGACGTCCGGTACAGCCGGCAAAGGAAGAGGCATATTTCTTCCGCATGAGTAAATATGCTCCGAAGCTTATCGAGTACATCAACGAGCATCCGGAGTTTATCCAGCCGGTATCCAGAAAGAACGAGATGATGAACAACTTCCTGCTTCCGGGACTTCAGGATCTTTGCGTATCCAGAACCTCCTTCAAGTGGGGAATTCCGGTCACTTTTGATCCGAAGCACGTTACCTATGTATGGCTTGACGCGCTGACCAACTATATCACGGGAATCGGATATGACTGTGACGGAAACAGCGACGAGAAGTTTAAGAAATACTGGCCGGCAGACCTTCACCTGATCGGTAAAGATATTATCCGCTTCCATACCATTTACTGGCCGATCTTCTTAATGGCTCTCGGTCTTCCGCTTCCGAAGCAGGTATTCGGACATCCGTGGCTGTTACAGGGCGATGGCAAGATGAGTAAGTCCAAAGGAAACGTCCTCTATGCAGATACGCTCGTTGACTTCTTCGGTGTAGATGCAGTCCGCTACTTCGTACTTCATGAGATGCCGTTTGAGAACGATGGCGTGATCTCCTGGGATCTTATGGTTGAGCGCATGAACTCTGATCTTGCCAACATCCTTGGAAACCTTGTAAACCGTACCGTTTCCATGACAAATAAATATTTTGGCGGAATTGTCGAGAACAAGGGCGCTGCAGAGCCGGTGGATGAAGAGTTAAAGGCAACCGTTCTTGAGACGGTCAAGAAAGTAGACGAGAAGATGAACAAGCTCCGCGTTGCAGACGCGATCACAGAGATCTTCAATATCTTCCGCCGCAGCAACAAATATATCGATGAGACAACTCCGTGGACACTCGCAAAGGACGAGGCAAAGAAGGACCGTCTTGCAACCGTTCTTTACAATCTTACAGAGGCGATCACCATCGGTGCGTCCCTGTTATTCTCCTTCATGCCGGAAACTTCTGAGAAGATCCTCGCTCAGTTAAACACAGAGAAGAGATCGCTGGAGAACATGAATACCTTCGGTCTGTACCCGAACGGAAACAAGGTTACAGAGAAGCCGGAGATCCTGTTTGCCCGTATGGACATCAAGGACGTTATGGAGAAGGTTGAGGCCATGAAGGCAGCAGCCGCAGCAGAGAAACAGGAAGAAAAGAAGGAAGAAGAGAAGCCGGGCATGGACGTTGAGAAGAAGCCGGAGATCACATATGATGATTTCGCAAAGCTTCAGTTCCAGATCGGTGAGATCGTGAAGTGTGAAGAGGTTCCGAAGTCCAAAAAATTACTTTGCTCCCAGGTTAAGATCGGTTCTGAGACAAGACAGATCTTAAGCGGAATCAAGGCATGGTATAAACCGGAAGATATGGTCGGCAGAAAGGTTATGGTCGTTACGAACTTAAAACCGGCGAAGCTCGCAGGCATGTTATCGGAAGGCATGATCCTCTGCGCGGAGGATGATGAGGGCAACCTTGCATTAATGACACCGGCAAAGGATATCAAGTCCGGTTCTGAGGTCTGCTAAGTGAAAGTGCGCTTTTGCTTTTCGGCGGAACAGATAAAAAACATTGCCCTGGTCAGCATGGTCATCGACCATGCGGCCGTTGGGCTTATTGAACAGTCAGAACTGGCTTCGGGCGTTGCCTGGAGTCTCTGTGGGACAGCCATGCGCCTTGTGGGGCGTGTGGCTTTTCCTCTCTTTGCGTTTATGATCGCGGAGGGTGCGGCGCATACGAGAGACCGGAGATGGTATGCGCTGAGGCTGCTTCTGCTGGCAGTTATTTCGGAGATCCCCTTTGATCTTGTGGCGGGGGGAACATGGCTTTTTCCGGCGGATCAGAATACGGTGTTCACATTACTTCTGGGACTTCTGGCAGTCTGGGCTGGAGATCTGATCTGTGGGACCGGATCTGGAGTGTCATACGGAAACAGGAAAAAAACAGGAGATGGCGGCAGGAAGGCGGTAGGACAGAGGAGATTTCCGTTGGAATATGAGCGGTATATCCGGGTTCTGGCGGCGGTTCCTTTTGGACTGGCGGCTTATTGTCTGAAAACGGATTATGGTTTTATGGGCGTACTGCTGATCGTTATATTGTATACATTGCGCACGGAACCACAGCTTCGCACGGCTGTCTGCATTGTGTTTTTATTTTGTATGTATATGGATTTCTATGGCGCTGCGGCTTGCGTTGCAATTTTCCTGATAAACCGTTACAATGGAGAAAAAGGCGGTGGGAACGGAAGGATTTTCTATCTGTTTTATCCGTTGCATCTGCTGGTGATCCGGGGAATCAAGATGGCTGTGGGACTGTAAAAAATGAGATTGTGTAAAAAGTCATACAGATGCCGGCACCGGATGAAAAAGAAAACGACATATGACTTGAGGACAGAAAGAATGGACTATATTTTTGACACACATGCCCATTACGACGATGAGGCATTTGATGCGGACCGGGAGGAAGTCCTCGCGGGATTAAAAGAACAGGGAGTCGGAACCGTTGTGAATGTCGGCGCGAGCATTGCATCGACAAAAACAACTCTGGCATTAGCTGAGACGCATTCCTTCATGTATGCGGCGGTGGGTGTGCATCCGAACGAGACGGCGGAGCTTACGGACGCGGATATGAAGTGGCTGGAATCCCTGGCAGAGAATCCGAAGGTTGTGGCGATCGGTGAGATCGGTCTTGACTATTACTGGGACGAGCCGGAACGGGAGATCCAGAAACACTGGTTTTCGGCGCAGCTTGAGGTCGCAAAGAAGACGGGACTCCCGGTGATCATCCACAGCCGTGACGCGGCGAAGGACACGTTAGATATTATGAAGGTGGAACACAACGGTGCCACCGGCGGCGTGATCCACTGCTTCTCCTATGGAGTGGAGATGGCGAGAGAATACCTGAATATGGGATATTATATCGGGATCGGCGGAGTGCTGACCTTTAAAAACGCGAAAAAACTGATCGAAGTGGCAGAATATGCGCCGCTCGACCGGATCGTTCTGGAAACGGACTGTCCGTATCTGGCCCCGGTGCCGAACCGGGGAAAACGAAATTTCTCCGGAAATCTTCCGTATGTAGTGGAAAAGCTGGCGGAGATCAAGGGCGTTTCCGCGGAAGAGATCATCCGGGAGACGGCGAAGAACGCTAGAGCGCTGTATCGGATCACAGAGTAGGAGTTTCGGGACGATCAGACCGATCGGACTGCAATATCGGAATAGTATCAAATTTTGTATACAAGATGCACCTCATGCAACAAGTGAAAACACGCTTCGCGAGTTTCCCCTTGTTATCGCGACAGTCGCCAAGGTCTCGCGCAAGCGCGGACTTTGGCTCGTTGTTCGCGTAAATAAAAGCACCTGCGCAAAAGCGCAGTCCAAAATAGAAAGAGAGAAATAAATGGCGAATCTGGGAAACCCAAAGAATACCATAGAAATCATACAGAAGTATGAATTCATGTTTCAGAAAAAGTTCGGTCAGAACTTTTTGATCGATACCCATGTACTGGAGAAGATCATCTCTGCAGCCGGGATCACAAAGGATGACTGCGTTCTTGAGATCGGCCCGGGAATCGGAACCATGACCCAGTACCTTGCGGAGAATGCCGGACATGTTGTAGCTGTTGAGATCGACCGGAACCTGATCCCCATCTTAAAGGAGACACTGGCGGATTACGACAACGTGACCGTCATCAACGAGGATATCTTAAGAGTCGATATCAAGGCACTGGCCGAGGAATACAACGGCGGAAAGCCGATCAAGGTCGTTGCGAACCTGCCGTATTATATCACGACCCCAATCATCATGGGGCTCTTTGAGAGCGGAGTGCCGATCGACAATATTACCGTCATGGTCCAGAAGGAAGTTGCGGACCGCATGAAGGAAGGACCGGGGTCCAAGGATTACGGCGCTCTGTCCCTGGCTGTCCAGTATTACGCGGAGCCGGAGATCGTAGCGAACGTACCGCCGAACTGCTTTATCCCGCGCCCGAATGTGGGATCAGCGGTGATCCGGCTTACAAGACATAAGGAGATGCCGGTGGAGGTGAAGGATCCTGCCCTGATGTTTAAGATCATCCGCGCGTCCTTCAATCAGAGAAGAAAGACGCTGCAGAACGGTCTCGGAAATGCGCCTGAACTTCCGTATACAAAGGAACAGATCGCGGCAGCGATCGCAGAGATGGGACTCACTCCGACGATCCGCGGCGAGGCGTTAAGCCTTGCACAGTTTGCGCAGTTGTCGGATATTCTTGGAGAGATGAAATAAGAAGCATGCGGATATCTGGTCATGCGGGAAAATGAGTCTGTCCGCAGCATGGACTTTGTATACAAGCCAGAGCGCTATGGTGAAGCAGAAGAATAGAATATGGGACGGGAGGAAGCATTATGGGATTTACAGAACTGTCACACGCGTTTATCGCGGCAAAATATTATGTTTACCTGAAGGAAATCTTCGGTGACCGCGGCGAGGCGGCATTTTTGCATGCCACCCGATATTACGGCGAACAGCGTGGACGTCGGATGGCACAGCGGGCGATCCGGGACGGAAAACCTCTGACTTATGAGACATACTGCCAGTACGGTGAGTGGGTCAACACGGAAGAGGTGAAAGCACAAGGACTCGGAAACCAGTCCGAGACGACAAGCTTAAGCCCGGACTTTCAGATCCACATCCATGTCTGTCCGTGGCACACCCAGTTTAAGAATATGGGACTCCCGGAAGCGGGGCTTCTCTATTGTAAGGACCTGGATGCGTCCATTTCCCGAGGTTTCAACCCGGAGATTCGCTATGAGGTCTCCCAGACACTCCATGACCATGATTATTGTATACAGACGATCCGAAACGCCGGTTTGACGCCGGAGTCCAATATGGCAAAAAATCCGGCAGGCCTCAGATCTTTCGAGTACCACTGCGCTCACTCCTACTGGGCATACCGGGAAGTTTGTGAAGCAATCTTCGGGGAAGAGGGGACACGGATCGCTGAAAGAGTCCTTGATGATTTTGCCGCAGAGTATGGAAAAAAGATGGCAGACACGCTGGCAGGATATGCAAGGACGAATTTTAACATCGCAGACTAAGAAATCAGCAGCTTTGCAAAAAGAGCTGCTGAAATATTGCTGTTAGAAAGAAGAACAAGGTATATCGAAATACATTTTGAAGAATATTGAGGAGCAACACTTATGAAACAGATCAACATGCTGGAATCCCCGGTCCGCCAGGTATTTTTCAGTTACCTGGTGCCGTCCATCAGCGCAACACTCGTGACCTCCATTTATATTCTGGCGGACACGATGATGATCGGACGCGGAGTCGGTGGTTCCGGTATTGCGGCGATGAATATTTTACTGCCGCTCTACAACACATATTTCGGGATCGGAATGATGTGCGGAGTCGGCGGCAGCGTTCTCTTTGGGTTTTCCAGAGGACGCGGCGATGAAAAACGCGCCAGAAGTTATTTTACGGCGGCACTCTGTGTGGTGCTTGCTCTGTCAGCAGTCTTTCTGATATTGGGAAGAATCTTTTTCAACCCTCTGATTACTTTTATGGGAAATACCCCACTCTTAAATGAATACACCGTGCCTTACGGAACTGTGCTTACAACAGCGGCTCCCATGTTTGCCCTGTCTTCATTCCTTCAGGCATTCGTCCGAAATGACGGTGCGCCGAAGCTTGCCATGGCGGGCGTGATCAGCGGAGGCGTCACCAATGTGATCCTGGATTATGTATACATTTTTATCATGAAATGGGGAATGGGAGGTGCGGCGCTGGCGACAGCCACCGGAACGACACTCACGGTGCTGATCCTCGCAAGCCATTTTTTCTCGAAAGATAACCACTTGAAGCTGGAATTTAGCGATGTGTGGAGACGGGTGCCGGAGGTGCTCGGAAATGGGCTCGCAAGCTTTATTCTGGAGATCTCCAACGGCTTCGTGATGCTGCTGTTTAACCGCCAGCTCCTCGCTTACGTGGGAGAGATGGGAATCACGGTCTATGGAATCATCACAAACACCGCGCTTGTGGCATCGTCCATTTCCAACGGTATCGCTCAGGCAGTACAGCCGCTGCTCTCCGCGAACTTTGGCGCGGGAAACCTGAAGAGAGTCGGCGAGGCGAGAAAGCTGGGAGTCCGGACCGGATTTGCCGCAGGCTTCATATTCACTGCGATCGGCATGCTGATCCCGGTACAGTTGTCCTATCTGTTTCTGGACCCGACACCGGAGATCCTCACAATGGCGGTCCCGGCGATCCGGCTGTATTTCCTCTGCTTCTTAGTCAGCGAGTGGAACATCATCAGCGGAATGTATTTCCAGTCTACTGTGAGACCGCGGTTTTCTTTAACGATCACACTGCTCCGCGGAGTGATCTTAAACAGCGTGTTCGTGTTCCTTCTCCCGGCACTCTTTGGTGTAGACGGAATCTGGCTTACGGTGACTGTATCAGAGTTCATCACGGCGGGCGTTGCGTTTGTGCTTATGAAAAGGGAAAAACATTAATATATTAAAAAATATGTAAACAACGGACTCAGGGATCTTTGAGAAAAAGGATTTCGGATTCCGTTGTTTCTTTTTTCATTACCGTGTTCCCAGAAGAACCTTCTGGTGGCAGGTTTTGCAGGTGTATCTGGAAGAAACAGGAGACAAATTCGTTAAACTTATTTCAATTGACACTATAACGGCCTATTGGTAAAATGGAGATAGCGACATTAAATAAAGAAAGAAGAGGAGAACAATATGACGATCAGAATCGGAATTATGGGTTATGGAAATCTTGGACGCGGCGTTGAGTGCGCCATCAAACAGAATCCGGATATGGAGCTTGCGGCAGTATTTACAAGAAGAGATCCGAAAAATGTAAGGATCCTGACCGAAGACGCAAAGGTTTACCATGCGGACGAAGCGAAACATATGACAGATAAGATCGATGTCCTGATCCTTTGCGGCGGAAGTGCGACAGATCTTCCGGTGCAGACACCGGAGTATGCGAAATATTTCACCGTAGTGGACAGCTTTGACACACACGCGAGAATTCCGGAGCATTTTGCAGCTGTCGATGCAGCGGCAAAGGAAGCAGGAAATGTAGCAGTGATCTCCGCAGGCTGGGATCCGGGCATGTTCTCCTTAAATCGTGTATACGCAAACGCAATTCTCCCGGATGGAAAAGACTATACATTCTGGGGCAAGGGCGTAAGTCAGGGACATTCTGACGCGATCCGCCGTATCAATGGCGTGAAGGACGCGAGACAGTACACAGTACCGGTTGAGAGCGTGTTAGAGAAGATCAGAAACGGCGAGACCCCGGAACTCACAACGAGAGAGAAACACACGAGAGAGTGCTTCGTCGTAGCGGAAGAGGGCGCTGATCTTGCCCGCATCGAGAAAGAAATCGTGACGATGCCGAACTACTTCTCCGACTATGACACAACGGTTCATTTCATCAGCGAGGAAGAGATGAAGCGTGACCACTCCACACTCCCGCATGGCGGTTTCGTGATCAGAAACGGAAGGACCGGTTGGAACAAGGAGAATGCACATGTGATCGAGTACCGCCTGAAACTGGATTCCAACCCGGAATTTACTTCATCCGTGATCGTTTGCTGTGCCCGCGCCGCATTCCGCATGAAGCAGGAGGGAATGAGCGGATGCAAGACCATTCTTGATATTCCGCCGGCATACCTTTCCGCAAAGAGCGGCGAGGAACTCAGAAAGAATCTCCTGTAATCATAAAAAGAACCTTTAAAGGCGGCGAAAGAGCCTGCCTTTGATCGATCATATTTCCGCCCTGTGTCCGCAGCCGACAGATACAGATACAGGGCGGAAGTATCAATTGCCATGCATTCAGAGAAGACCGTAAACGGGCGCCATGCATGGCGGATTTTGTAGAGGGTGAAGATATGACACTTAAGAAGAATCATCCGGCAGGCTACAACGGGATCACGGACGGTGTGATCTGGCAGCAGCTTCTGCTTTTTTTCTTTCCGATCCTGTTCGGGACATTTTTCCAGCAGCTTTACAACACGGCAGATGCCATGATCGTTGGAAAATTCGTTGGAAAAGAAGCACTTTCCGCGGTAGGGGGTACGACAGGAACGCTGATCAACCTGTTAGTTGGCTTCTTCGTCGGAATGTCCTCCGGCGCGGCCGTTGTCGTATCCCAGTTCTATGGGGCAAAGGAAGACCAGCAGGTGCAGAAATCGGTCCACACATCGTTCTGTCTGGCGCTGGCCGGCGGTGTGACACTCTTAGTGATCGGTGAGATCTTCACTCCGGCTGCGATCCGGGCTATGGGTGCTCCCGAAGAGATCCTTGGATATTCTGTTACATACCTCAGGATCTATTTTCTGGGTATCATTGGAAATCTGGTCTATAACATGGGAGCTGCGATCCTGCGAGCTGTGGGAGATTCTAAGAGACCGCTGTATTTTCTTGTGGCGAGCTGCCTGACCAATATTGCTCTGGATCTCCTGTTTGTAGTCTGTTTTCATATGGAAGTTGCCGGGGCGGCGCTTGCGACGATCATGTCCCAGCTTTTATCGGCAGTACTCGTTATGATAACGCTGATCCGGACAAAAGAATCTTACCGTTTTATCCCGAAGGAACTCCGTGTGGAGCCGGTATTATTAAAGAGGATCATAAAGATCGGTCTTCCGGCGGGACTCCAGTCCATGATGTACTCGATCTCCAATATCCTGATTCAGGCAAACATCAATGGATACGGAACGAATACGATCGCGTCCTGGGCGGTTTACGGAAAGATCGACGGTATTTTCTGGATGACTATGGATGCCATGGGAATCTCCGTGACGACCTTTGCGGGTCAGAACTTCGGTGCGGGCAAGATCAGACGTTTAAAGAAGGGAACCTACGTGGGACTTCTCATGTCGACGATCATCACGGCGGCACTCGGTCTGTTTATGTTTACGGCGGGACCGGTTCTGATCAGTCTCTTTACGAACGATGTGGATGTTATGGCTGAGAGCATGAACATCCTTTGTTTCCTGGTACCGTTCTGGTTCTGCTATATCTGCGTCAACGTATATCCGTGTACTCTGCGCGGTGTGGGCGATGCCCTGATCCCGATGCTGATCATCTGTGTCGGTACATGTATCCTGCGTGTGCTCTGGGTATTCGGCGCGGGCGCGGTCCATCCGGGGCTGTATACAACGCTGACGAGTTATCCGTTAAGCTGGAGTATCACTTCGCTGGCATTCCTGGTATACTATTACCGGTTTAGTGCGATGAGAAAGTTAAATAAACTGATTGAAGAATAAGCATAACTGTTCGGCAGGTCTGTGAACTAATTGCGCTGGTCTGCTGAACAATTATAATAAGTGTAACTGGAATATGGATGTTGAATTTGAATTTAAAGAGAAAAATGGGGGCGCTTGTGTGACAAAGCTTTTGGCACCAGGCGCCGTCTGCGTGGTACCGGAAAGTCTGGGCGGACTCCCGGTGACAGAGCTGGCAGACAAGGTATTTTCGGGGAGCACGGTGGAGAAAGTCTATCTACCGCGGACACTCACCCGGATCGGAAGATATGAATTTTATGGATGTGAGAAGCTTCAAGAGATCCATTTTTACGGGGCACTCCGGGAAGTCGGCGGCGGTGTGTTTACGGGCTGCCGGAATATCAGGAGTCTGACTGTGCATATGGGGGTGGATGAAGAGTCGGCGCTCAGGGATTTTGTGACGGAGATCAATGAGAGAGTCACAGTGCATGTGTTTATACAGGGCGGACAAAATCGAATGCAGGACGAGAGAGACACGGACTTTGAACGAACATCGCTGGCTTCAAGTACTTTTGAGGAAGAGAACGGGGAGACAGAGACTGCGCGTGTGATCTTCCCGGAATACTACGACGAGGCGGTGGAAAATACGCCCGCCAGGATCACGGTATCCAATATCCACGGTGCAGGGCAGAAGTACCGCTACTGTTTTGAGGGACGAAAATTCCGATTTGACAGGTATGATAAAATGTTTGTGTATGAAAAAGCAGAGGAATCGGTTCTCATGGCATCGAAGATCGCGGTGACCCGGCTGCAGTATCCGAAAGGACTGTGGGAGAGCGCGAAAAAGGAATATGAAAAGTTTCTTATGGAGAATCTTTATGAAGTACTTCTCGGCAGCCTTGAGGACCCGGAGATGGTGAAATGGCTGGCAGGGCAGTATCTGACACCGGAAAAGAATCCGCTGACGGCGGATAAGATGTCGGGGCTGATCACGGAGATCTCGAAAAAGCATCTGCCGGAGCTTTCGGGGATGTTTATGGAGATCCAGAGGAAGAAGTTTGGCGTAAAGAAGAAAAAGTTTGATTTTGATTTGTGAGGAGGTCAGAAATCGTCATGAGAGAAGATGCGGCATGGTCGCCGATCCTGAGAGAGCAGGGCGCGCTGGAAGAACTGGCGGCGATCGGCGTTGAGATCATACGGAACGCGAGAAATGAGCTGTATCTTTCCATGCGGTTTCTCGACGTGGCCTTAAACGGCCTGTTCCCGGTGGCGGACAACAGCATCAAGGGAATCGGAACGGACGGAACCTTATTATCCTTTGAGACGGGATACATCTGCGGCTGGTACCGGAGAAATCCTGTTTATGTAAATCGTATGATCCTGCACGAGACCCTCCACTGCCTTTTTGTCCACCCATGGTCTAGAAAAAAGCGGACGGAGGAATACTGGAATCTGGCATGTGATATCGCTGTGGAGTCCCTGATCGACGGGATCCACAAGCCCTGCGTCCACCTGCCAATGTCCCCGGTGCGGGCAGAATTCTACGGACGGCTGCAGAAAAAGATCAAGGTACTGAACGCGGAGAGTATCTACCACACCATGCAGAAGCTGGAGCTTTCGGAGATCGAATATGAGCGGCTCTGCCGGGAATTTTGCCGGGACGATCATTCCAGATGGGAGAAAGAGGACGAGAAAAAGTCCCCGAATCCCAACCGGAACCGAAAAAACGATTGGGATGACAAGCGGGAGAAGATGCAGGCGGAGATGGAGGCGTTTTCCAACGAGGCGGCGGATGACTCCAAGGAGCTGATGGACCAGCTGGCGGTGGAAAACCGGGAGCGGTACGATTACCGGAAATTTTTGCGGAAATTTTCGGTGCTGAAGGAGACGGTTCAGATCGATCCGGATGCGTTCGACTATGTATTCTACAATTATGGCATGCAGTTATACGGAAATATGCCGTTGATCGAGCCCCTTGAGACGAAGGAAGTCCGGCGGATCGAGGATTTTGTGGTCGTTATCGACACTTCGATGTCATGTTCCGGGGAGCTGGTGAAGAAATTCCTGGAAGAGACCTACGGGGTGCTGGCTCAGTCGGAGAGCTTCTTTAAGAAGGTCAATATCCACATTTTGCAGTGCGACGATAAAGTACGGCAGGATGTGAAGATCGAGAGCGAGGAGGACCTTCGGAATTATATGGACCACATGGAGCTCCATGGCATGGGCGGGACTGATTTCCGCCCGGCATTCCTGCATGTGGACCAGATGATCAAGGCGGGAAAGTTCAGCAGGTTGCGGGGACTTCTCTATTTTACGGACGGATATGGGACATTTCCGGTGAAAATGCCGCCCTACGACACGGCCTTCGTGTTTATGCGGGATAATTATACTGACGCGGACGTTCCGCCCTGGGCGATGAAGGTGATTCTGGACCCGGAGTCGATGGAGGACGTGGGGAAAATATTAGATGGAAAATAGTAACTGTTCAGTAGGTCTGCGCATTTACTGCGCTGACCGTAAGAAAACTTAGAATGGAAGGCAAAAATCCTATCGGCATAGCCGATTTGGAATGGATTTTTGCGCGTAACTGTGGGGGTACTGAACAGTTACGGAAAGTAAAAGGTTTGACAGGCTGGTTCACGGACTGTAAAAATTATACCGGAGTAAAAAGATATGAACATCAAGCGTGCAAAACAGGAAATTAAAAATACGATACAGGTGTATCTGACGAAGAACGCACACGGGGAATACGAGATCCCGTCCATGCGGCAGCGCCCGGTGCTGCTCATCGGTCCGCCAGGAATCGGAAAGACCCAGATTATGGAGCAGGTGGCGCGGGAGTGTGGAATCGGTCTCGTCTCCTACACGATCACGCACCATACGAGACAGAGTGCCATCGGTCTCCCGTTTATCTCGGAGAAGACTTACGGCGGGAAGAATGTCCATGTGACGGAATATACCATGAGCGAGATCGTTGCGGCGATCTACAATAAGATCGAGGACACAGGACTCTCCGAGGGACTTCTCTTCATCGATGAGATCAACTGCGTTTCCGAGACGCTGGCTCCGGCCATGCTGCAGTTTTTGCAGTATAAGACTTTCGGAAATCATAAGATCCCGGATGGCTGGATCATCGTGGCGGCAGGAAACCCGCCGGAATACAATAAATCCGTGCGGGAATTCGATATTGCGACCCTGGACCGCATCAAAAAGATTGATGTGGAGGCAGATTTTGAGGTCTGGAAGGAATACGCGAAACAGGCGGATATTCATCCGGCGATCCTGTCGTTCCTCACCGCAAAGCCGCAGTATTTTTACCAGGTGGAGACCACCGTGGACGGAAAAGTGTTCGCGACACCTCGTGGATGGGAAGACCTCTCCGGATTTTTGAAGGTCTGCGAGAAGGTGGGGCTTACCTGCGACCGGGAGGTTGTGGTACAGTATATCGAGCACCCCCGGATCGCGAAAGATTTTGCAAACTATCTGGAATTATATAAGAAGTATCAGGCGAGATACCAGATCGACGAGATCCTGGAAGGAAAGCGGGACGAGCACCTGATGGAACAGGCGGCGAAAGCGCCGTTTGATGAGAAGCTTTCGATCATCAGCCTGATTTTAGCGAAGCTCGATGTGGAGTTCAAGGCTTATGCGCAGAAAGAGGATTATCTGGAAGTGCTGTTTGGAGAGCTGAAAGCATTCAAGAGAAGCTTGGAAGGTAAAGCGGAGGCCGGAGAAACGATAGAGACAGTGCCGCAGACTCCGATCGCCATCTTTTCCCAGCAGATCGAGGCATTCACTGCGGTATCCGAGCAGAAACAGAAAGCCGGACTCCTCACGAGGTCGGAAAAGTATCGCTGTGTCGATATCACAGCGGCCATGAATCGGTATCTACAGACTGTGAAAGCAGAACTGTTATCTGATGGCGGTGAGATATTCGACCGGTTCCGGGAGATGTTTGGTGACGAACGGACAGAACTTGAGGATCTGTGCGCTCATGCCGGACAGACACTGGAGTATGGCTTTGATTTCATGGAAGGAACATTCGGCAGCAGTCAGGAGATGGTGGTGTTTATCACAGAACTGAACTCCAGCGTCCCGGCCGTGCGGTTCTTACAGGAAAATGAGTGTGAACGATATTTTGAATACAATAAGAATCTGCTGTTTGATGAGAGACGGGCAGATATTCTGAGCAGGCTGGACAGACTTGGGGCATTTTAATTGGAAAGGAAAGTGATCGTATGGAATACGAAGGAACCGTATACCGCCCGCCGAGCGAGGCGAGAAGCTTAATTATTCAGGTGACTGTGGGCTGTGCCCATAACCGGTGCACCTTCTGCAACATGTACCGGGTGAAAAAATTCCGAGTGCGGACAAAAGAAGAGATCATGAAGGATCTGGACGAATGCCGCGATTATTACGGACCGTATGTCAGCCGCGTATTCTTTGCAGACGGTGATGCACTGGTGGTAAAGACAGAACTTCTTTTAGAGCTTTTAGCCTACGTCCACAAAAATTTCCCGTATGTGGAACGGATCACCTCCTATGGGACTGCAAAGGATGTTCTGGCAAAGTCCGAGGAAGATTTAAAAGCCTTAGCGGCAGCAGGACTCGAGATGGTCTATATCGGAGCGGAATCCGGCGATGACCGCGTTCTGGAGCATATCCATAAGGATGTGACGGCGGCCCAGATCGCGGCGGCGGGACAGAAATTGAAGCGCTGCGGCATCAAGACCTCTGTGACGCTGATCTCCGGCCTCGGCGGAAGAAAAGGGATCCGGGAACATGCCATCAAGTCGGCGGAGCTGATCAATCAGATGAATCCGGAGTATGCCTCCTTCCTGACATTGCGCCTCTATGAGGGGACCCAGATGAATGAGGAAGTAAAACGCGGGGAGATGGAGCTTATCACCCCGGACGAGATCGTGGAGGAAATGGAGCTGTTTTTAACACACATTGATTCTCCCGGAACGATCTTCCGGACAAACCACGCGTCCAACTATGTAGTGCTTGCGGGAACTTTTAACGAAGATATTCCGAAAATGCTGGCACAACTGGAGGACGCAAAGAAAAGACAGCGTTACCGCCTTGAAGAATGGCGCAGACATATTTAAGTAAGAAGAGCAGAGAAAACAGTCCCGCGGGCTTTCTGGACGCTTAAAACGGCAGAAAAATGGCTCGCGGGATGTGCCTTTTCAGGGGCTTTCCGGGACGATCCCGGAGGGGATTCTTCTTGTAGATTGTATTCAAAAAACAACAAGATATAGTTTTGAATCATGAATTTTTCACCATATATATGGTTTTGGTATATCATATTTATATAGCAGTACTCCTTGCAATCCGGGAACAATACAGTTATAATAGAATCGTTCTCGCGTGAGTGACTAAAAATAACGCGGTGGGAACATGACATGACCGCCTTAAGAGACTCGTGGCGGCAGGTCCGACAGATCAATCATAAAATATCTAAATCAGATAAAATTTCTGTATAATTCTGAAAAAACAAACTGTATATACAACCAAGAAAACTATCAGCAACTGAAATGTACATGCCTGAGGCCGGCCGGTAAATGCGCGGACCTGTAGGTCAGCTGTGTTTTTTGACAGAATAGACAGAAGAGAAAAACAGGCAACGGCAGTTGTGCGTAAAACGGACAATTCTGCCAACACAATGAAATGAAACGGGGAATCAGGGATGAAGATCATCAAAAGAAACGGAGCGGAGGAAAGTTTTGACACGCTCAAGATCGTAAATGCGGTCCAGAAGGCGTGCAACGCCACAGAAAATGCCTATCTGGCACCGGAACAGCTTACGGATATCGCGGATTATGTAGAGTATAAGTGCAATAAGCTGGGACGTGCTGTGTCTGTAGAGGAGATTCAGGATATGGTCGAGAACCAGTTGATGGCCATCGGTGCTTTTGCGATCGCAAAAAACTATGTGCGCTACCGCTATGACCGCTCTCTGGTGCGGAAAGCAAATACGACGGACAACCGGATCCTGTCCCTGATCGAGTGCAACAACGAAGAGGTTATGCAGGAAAATTCCAACAAGAATCCGACGGTCAACAGCGTACAGCGTGACTATATGGCTGGAGAGGTCAGCAAGGATCTTACGAGAAGACTTCTTCTTCCGGAAGATATTGTAGAGGCGGATAAGCAGGGAATCATCCACTTCCATGACTCCGACTATTTTGCACAGCATATGCACAACTGCGATCTTGTAAACCTGGAGGATATGCTGCAGAACGGCACCGTGATCAGCGAGACACTGATCGAGCGCCCGCACAGCTTTTCCACAGCCTGCAACATCGCGACCCAGATCATCGCGCAGGTTGCCAGCAACCAGTATGGCGGACAGAGCATCAGCCTTGCGCATCTCGCTCCGTTCGTTCAGGTATCGAGAGTGAAGATCCGTCAGGAAGTGATCGGCGAGATGAAGGATCTTGGAATTGCTGTGACAGAGGATCAGATCGATAAGCTCACGGAGGAGCGTCTCCGCAGAGAGATCACGAAGGGAATCCAGACGATCCAGTATCAGGTCGTAACACTCCTTACCACAAACGGACAGGCACCATTCGTTACCGTTTACATGTACCTCGACGAGGCAAAGAACCCGCAGGAGAAAAAAGACCTTGCGATGATCATCGAGGAGACCTTAAAACAGAGATATCTTGGCGTTAAAAATGAAGCCGGTGTATGGATCACACCGGCATTCCCGAAGCTGATCTATGTTCTCGATGAGGACAATATCACTCCGGATGCGCCGTATTACTATTTGACAGAGCTTGCAGCAAAATGTACCGCAAAGCGCATGGTTCCGGACTACATCTCTGCGAAGAAGATGCGGGAATTAAAGGGCGATGTGTATACATGCATGGGCTGCCGTTCCTTCCTGACCCCGGACCGTTCCTATGTAAAAGGAAACCTTGCGAATGCAGGAAACTACCGGGAAGGCGAGCGCAAGTATTATGGGCGCTTCAATCAGGGCGTTGTGACGGTAAACCTTGTTGATATCGGACTCAGCGCAAGAAAAGACATGAACAGGTTCTGGGAGATCTTTGATGAGAGAATGGAACTCTGCCACCGCGCAATGCGCTGCCGCCACGAGAGATTAAAAGGAACTTTATCCGACGCGGCTCCGATCCTCTGGCAGTATGGCGCTCTTGCCCGCTTAAAGAAAGGTGAGACCATCGACAAGCTCCTCTATGACGGATATTCCACACTTTCTCTGGGATATGCAGGCCTGTGGGAATGTGTATACAGCTTAATTGAGAAGAAATTAACTGAGCCGGAAGGAAAGAAACTTGGTCTTGAGATCATGCAGAAGTTAAATGACTACTGCACGAAGTGGAAAGAGGCGGAGAATATCGATTACAGCATCTACGGAACCCCGCTGGAGTCCACAACCTACTCTTTTGCGAAGAGTCTCCAGAGACGTTTCGGTATCGTAAAGGGCGTAACCGACAGAAACTACATCACGAACAGCTACCATGTACATGTAACGGAACCGATCGACGCCTTCAGTAAGTTAAAATTAGAGTCTGAATTTCAGGCACTGTCCCCGGGCGGAGCAATCAGCTACGTGGAAGTTCCGAACATGCAGGATAATATCCCGGCTGTTCTTCAGGTCATCCGCTACATCTATGACAATATCATGTACGCGGAGTTAAATACGAAGAGCGATTACTGTCAGGTATGCGGCTACGACGGCGAGATCAAGATCATCGAGGATGACGGAAAGCTCGTATGGGAATGCCCGCATTGCGGAAACCGTGACCAGAGCAAGCTCAACGTTGCAAGACGTACCTGCGGATACATCGGAACACAGTTCTGGAATCAGGGCAGAACACAGGAAATTAAGGAAAGGGTACTGCACCTGTAATGAATTACGGAGAGATCAAAACATGTGATATTGCAAACGGTGAGGGAGTCCGCGTGTCCCTCTTTGTGTCCGGCTGTACACATCACTGTAAAAATTGCTTTAATGATGTGGCGTGGGATTTCGGATACGGAAAGCCGTTTACGGAAGAGACGGAAGAAATGTTATTAAAGGCGCTGGAGCCGGATTATGTGGATGGATTATCGCTTCTTGGCGGAGAACCCTTTGAGCCGGAAAACCAGCGGGCACTTCTCCCGTTCTTAAAGAAAGTGCGCGAGAGATTCCCGAAGAAAAATATCTGGTGCTATACCGGTTATCTTTTCGATAAAGAGCTTCTCGGTGAGAGCCGGGCGAGATGTGAGTGTACGGATGAGATGTTAAGCCTGATCGATGTCCTCGTGGACGGCGAGTTTGTTCAGGAGCTCTACAGCGTGGCACTGGCATTCCGCGGTTCGGAGAACCAGAGGATCATCGACGTGAAAAAGTCTCTGGAAACAGGGGAGATCGTCTGGCATGCTCTGATGAGCCGGGGGATCTCGATGAAGTTTAATTAGAATATAAAGCTATATATAGAAAAGATCCGGCAGTTGGGTTGTTTTACAGGGATTTTTGATTCTGTAAGACAACTTGACTGCCGGATTTTTTTGATGTAATAGGAAATTCCGAGAAATTCCCTGTCACACAAAAGGCACTAACGTGCCAATGATGCGCACTTGCGCGAAGATGTAGATTGTCGCAAGCGCCTGCGCGAATGTGCCAAGGCACATCCTTTTTTATAAAATCTGTAGTGCAGGTAAGGACATCATGTGAAGAACGAGATCTGGATAAGGCACCTGGATAGGCTTAGAATGCTTAGAACTGTCGCTGCTCTTGACTTTTTAAGAATAGTCCTGTATACTAATATAGTTCTAAATAGAACAGTTCACTTTTAAACCAGAGGTGATACACATGAAATTTGTTGATTTTATAGCGGACAGCCGGGATTTCTATACGGGGCTCATTGATCCGGTCTGCAAAAAATACGGGCTGACCCAGATGGAATTCAATATTCTGCTGTTTCTCGCCAACAATCCGGAGTGCGACACCGCCGCCCGGATTATCAAGAAGCGGGCTTTTACAAAGTCCCATGTTTCCATGTCTGTCCGCTCATTAGAAGAGCGCGGACTGCTCACAGGGGAATATTATGGGACGGACCGGAGGACGATCCATCTGAAACTTACGGACGCTGCTGCGCCGATAGTCTCTGATGGAAAAAACGTCCAGAAACGGGCTGCTGAGATCATCTGCCGCGGATTCTCCCCGGAAGAGCACCGGATGCTGTTCGAACTTATGAACCGGATCAATTCAAACATTTCAGATTACAGGAAAGAAGGAAAACTGCATGAACAACAGTAAAGAATTTCTTGGGACAGAGCCGATCGGAAAACTCCTCTTTAAGCTTGCCGTTCCCTCTGTCATCGCACAGATCGTCAACATGCTGTACAACATTGTTGACCGGATCTACATTGGACATATCCCGGGAAGCGGAAGTCTCGCTCTGACCGGTGTCGGTGTCTGCCTGCCGATCATTATGGTAGTCTCTGCCTTCGCAGCTCTGGTCGGATCCGGAGGTGCGCCGAGAGCGTCGATCTTTATGGGAAAAGACGATATGGACTCCGCGGAGAAGATCCTTGGTGGCTGCTTCACGGTCCAGATCATCATCTCCGCGATCTTGACGGCGATCTTGTTGCTGTTTGGCCGTTCTATGCTGCTGGTATTCGGTGCCAGTGAGAACACCATCGACTACGCCGTTGATTACATGAGTATCTACGCTGTCGGAACGATCTTTGTCCAGATGACGCTGGGCATGAATATGTTCATCACGGCCCAGGGATTTTCAAAGATCAGTATGCTGACAGTTACCATCGGCGCTGTCTGCAACATCATTCTGGATCCGATTTTTATCTTCGGGCTTGGCATGGGCGTAAAGGGCGCAGCTCTTGCGACGATCATCTCTCAGGCGGTGTCCTGCAGCTGGGTTCTTACGTTCCTGACAGGAAAGAAGACATTCCTGCGGATCAAAAAGGAGAACTTAAAGCCGGCTCCATCCATCATTCTCCCGTGCCTGGCACTGGGGCTTTCCACATTTGTGATGCAGTCCAGTGAGAGCGTCATCTCCGTATGCTTTAACTCTTCCCTGTTAAAATACGGTGGAGATCTGGCGGTCGGTGCCATGACGATCCTTACAAGTACGATGCAGTTCGCGATGCTGCCGCTTCAGGGAATCGGACAGGGCGCGCAGCCGATCATGAGCTATAACTACGGAGCGAGAAATATCGACCGTATGAAGAAGACATTCAAGCTCCATCTCGTGATCTCCCTGATCTATTCCACGTTGTTCTGGCTCTTTGTCCAGCTTTTCCCGGCAACCTTCGCGGGAATCTTCAGCTCCGATCCAGAACTCGTTTCCTTTACCGCAGGCGCTCTGCGGATCTACTGCGGTGCGATGTTCCTCTTTGGAATCCAGCTCGCCTGCCAGATGACCTTCGTTGCCATCGGATATGCGGTATGCTCGATCATCGTGGCGGTTGTGCGTAAATTTGTGCTTCTGCTTCCGTTAATCTTCATTGTTCCGATGTTCGTCAGCAATAAAACGCTGGGCGTCTACATGGCAGAGCCGATCGCGGATGCGATCGCAGTGACATTCACGGCGATTTTGTTTTCAATTCAATTTAAAAAGGCACTTAAAAAATTAGATAAGGCATAATAATCTTATACGCATATAGAAAAATCCGATGATCAGGATAACTGCACCAGTAAAATCGTACAGTATCCGATTATCGGATTTTTATTTCAATGGAAACAGTTTGATTCAAGACTTTGCTTGTCTAGAAAATATACTGAGTAAAAGGTTTTAAAGAGCTTCCTTTCTTTTTCCATCACATTTTAATAATATATTTTTAACTGCCTGTTGCAATGAATGTACCAGAACCATATAATCTAAACCGCGTAAACGCTCAACAGGTCCGGAGTAGGTTAGTGTATAAATATGATCCGGCATAGGAAGTGGAACTGCTACGGCAGCGACTCCCTCATCTACCTCCCCTTCGGAGATACAATATCCCCGCTGCCGGATTTCTTTTACTTGATTACGCAGCTTTTCTTCCAGACCAGGATAATTTTGAATTAGACGTTCAACCAATTCATCTGATTGTGCAGCCAGCAAAGTCTTACCGGTTGCACCACAATCTAAAGGTACAATATAACCGTTTTCACTTGAAATTCCCAAATTATGATGTCCTTTTACAAGATCCACGCAAATGCCCGTATCTCCGCGCAAAGAGGAAAGCACGACGGTTTCATTGTGTAAATCACACAAGCGGCGCATTTCTTCACTGATTAGCTGGCGTGTGGTATAGTGCACAGACACGGCAGATGCAATCATTAAAATACCGCTGCCCAACCGGTATTGTCCATTGGTGCTGGATTGCTCGATCCAGCCTACAGACTGCAGTGTGCGCAAAATACGGTATACTGTTGTTTTATGCAGACCAATCGCGCGGCTGATCTCAGTTAGGCTTAAATATTCCCGGCGCTGGGAAGCATAGTAATCTAGAATTTTTGTGGCATGAAGTACCGAATTTACCATAGGTGTGGAGGATTCAATAAAATTCGTATCGCCCATAAAGATTACTCCTTTTCTGTGTCCATTTTCTGAGTGGGGTGGCACTTTGCGGTCAGCGCAGTAAAGGCGCGGACTTATTAGACAACTACTAATGTAGTTTCATTATAGTAAACTGCCTGAAAAAAGTCAATCTGATATGTACTAGAATAGAAACAAACTGTTTCACGTGAGTGTCTGTATTTCAAAATAGACAACAAAACCTTGACTTATTTCTTAGATAGCATATAATGATATCAGAAAGACACAAAAACAAAACGCGTTTCAAAATTGTGACTAATAGGAGGTTTATTATGAATGCTTTTACTGTACAAGATGCACCGTTAAATATGGCACCTACTGGTATTGCGACTTTTGCTAAAGTACCGATCTGCTATGATATTCATCACGCTAATGCAGATATCGCTATTTTGGGCGCGCCATTTGATCTGGCGATTCAGGGAAAAACAGGATGTCGCCTTGGACCGCGTGGAATCCGCAATGCATCTACCCGCTTCCGCATGAAAAAGGGCGGCAACTATGATCCTGAGCGTAATAAGAGTTATCTGGATACCGATCTGTGGCGCGTGGTAGATTGTGGTGACTGTGATTATGTTCCGGGTGATTTAACTGCTACGAATAAAAATTTGGAAGAAGCAGTTCGCATTCTGGCAAAGCAGGGGGTTATGCCTATCGTTTTAGGTGGTGACTGTTCAGTCGGTCATCAAGCTGTAAAAGGATTAGATTGTTATTCCCAACTGGACATCATCCATTTTGATTCCCATCTGGATTGGACAAAACCGCTGAATGGTCAGCCATATTTCAATGGTTCACCTATGCGAAATAATTCCACACTGCCATATGTGGAAAAAATGATTCATCTGGGCATTCGCGGTATAGGAAGCAGTGGACCTGCTGATTTTGAGGAAGCACGTGCAAATGGCGATAAAATATATTCTGTTAAGGATTATCGTCGTGTTGGAATTGAAGAAATTTTAAAGAATTTGGAAGCTGGCCGTAATACGTTTATCCATTTTGATATTGATGCTATGGACTATCCGTTATCGAAAGGTACAGGATCTCCTATGCTGGGTGGATTTACATACGATGAAGCAACTGAGATGTTGGAAGCGATTGCGAACCACTGCAATGTAGTTGGTATGGCTATGACAGAAGTTGCTCCACAGTATGATGATGAAGGTGACACTACCTGTTACACAGCGGCTCGCCTGACTTGTGATCTGATGGGGTTTGCAACGAAAGCACGTGAAAAATAAAAAACTTGTCTGCTTTACAAAAAAAGGAGGATGCGCACATGTCGTTTGAGGTCATTGATTCCCTTTTTACCATCAAGGCTGATGGTATTATGACAGTTGCCATGGCTGCTGTGATATTGCTTATCGGTTTCTTTATCAAGAGCAAGGTTAAATTTTTGGAAAAATATTGTATTCCAGCACCTGTTGTTGGCGGATTCCTGTTTATGTTTGTCACTTTTATTGGTCATGTGACGGGAACATTTGCATTTTCGTTTGACAGTATGTATCAGTCGCCATTTATGCTTGCTTTCTTTACAACAGTTGGATTGGGCGCAAGTATCAGTTTACTGAAAAAAGGTGGCATGTTACTTATTGTTTACTGGCTGATTGCGGGTATTATCTCTGCTTTTCAGAATGTGATCGGCATCGGTGTAGGCAAGCTGGTTGGATTGGAGGCTCCTTATGCATTGCTCTCCAGCGCTATTTCCATGGTAGGTGGTCATGGTGCAGCGGCTGCTTATGGCAGTACATTCGCGGATATGGGATATACAGCAGCACCTCTGGTAGGAGCGGCAGCAGCAACGTTTGGATTAATCAGTGCTGTTATGGTAGGTGGCCCAGTTGGACGGCGGTTAATTGTAAAATACAATTTAAAACCGGATGCATCTGAAAATTTCGAGAGTGATATTAATACAGTAAACGCAGCCGGAGCAGCAAAGCTGAGCAGCCTGGATGTAATAAAGAATGTGACAGCTTTACTTGTTTGCATGGCGCTGGGAACTATGGTTTCCGGTTGGATTGGAAAGCGAATCGGAATGAGCTTTCCTACTTATGTGGGCGCAATGTTTGTAGCGGTAATAGTTCGCAACCTTAATGAAAAATTTAATTTTTATAATTTCGATTTTGCGATAGTTGATGGAATCGGAGATGTTATGTTATCACTGTATCTGTCTATTGCACTGATGACGCTGAAATTGTGGGAATTAGCTGGTCTGATCGGCGGTGTTCTGGTGGTGCTGATCTGTCAGGTAGTATTCATGGTTCTTGTCAGCTACTTTGTAGTATTCCGCCTGTTAGGAAAGAACTACGATGCAGCTGTAATGTGTGCTGGTCTGTGCGGCCATGGTCTAGGTGCTACTCCATCAGCAATTGTGAACATGACTGCTGTGAATGAGCGTTATGGCATGTCCCGCCGCGCAATGATGATTGTTCCTATCGTTGGCGCATTCTTGGTTGATATTATTTATCAACCGCAGACAATTTGGTTTATTAAGACCTTCGTACAGGGGTTTGTCGGTTAAAACCTTATGAAAATGCATTTAAAAACTCTATTAGGTTTTGCACATAAGTGTTCAAATTGATTATATAACACTTACATAAAAAATCCGGTAATCGGAGATAACCGCAAAGTATCATTGCGAGATATCCTGATTACCGGATTTTTATGATTCGATATGACGAGTCTGTTTTTACTTTGTAGTTATCGTTTGTGCTGACTGGCTTATTCCGGACAAACGATCTTACCAGCCACTGCACATGCCGCAGCCGTTCTCGGGGAGGCGAGATAGATCTGGACCTTGGATGTTCCCATACGTCCAAGGAAGTTACGGTTGTTGGTAGCGACAACACGTTCACCGTCTGTCAGGATGCCGCCTGCGCGTCCGCAGCAGAGACCGCAGCCCGGATGGGTGATCATAGCACCCGCCTCGGCCAGTGTCTCAAGGATTCCAAGGTCAGCGGCCTGTCTGTAGATCTTTCGGCTGGCCGGAGTTACGATCAGCTTTACGAATTTTGCAACCTGTTTGCCCTTTAAAACTTCGGCGGCAGCAGCCAGATCTTCCAGGCGTCCGTTTGTGCAGGAACCGATGAATACCTGGTCGATCTCTGTGCCTTCAAGTTCGCTGACATTGCGGATCTTGTCCACCTGGGACGGACACGCCATGACCGGAACGAAATCTTCCGCGTTGTATTCCATCACGCGGCAGTAAGCTGCGTCCGGATCGCCGAAAAGACTCTTCTGGTAGTCGTTTAAGGTAATATCACAGTATTCCGCCGTCTTTTCATCCGGTGTGAACAGAGCGCACTTTGCGCCTGCCTCGATGGCCATGTTAGAGATTGTCATACGGCTTGCGACAGTCATGCTTTCGACAGCGCTTCCGGAGAACTCCAGCGCCTTGTAAGTAGCGCCGTCCGCGCCGAGATCGCCGATGAGGCGGAGAATTACGTCCTTAGACATCACATTCTCCGGCAGTTTTCCGTTGATGACGACTTTGATAGTCTCAGGCACACGGATCCACATGGTTCCGGTGCCTAAGATACTTGCCATCTCCGTGTAGCCGATCCCGGAAGAGAATGCGCCGACGCAGCCGTAAGTCGTTGTGTGGCTGTCGGTACCGAATGCAATATCGCCCGGCTTTACATATCCGGCTTCGGTCATTAACTGGTGGCAGATTCCGTCGCTTCTGTGTACGTGGGTCATGCCGTACTTTTCAGCGAATGCATTTCCGATGCGGAAGTGTCTCGTGTCGTCCTGCTGGCTTGCCGGAACGAGGTGATCGTAGATCAGAACGACCTTGTCCGGATCCCACAGCTTTTTAAAGCCCATTTCTTCAAATTTTTCAGCCACGAACGGAATAAAAATGTCGTGGATCATGACGCGGTCCACATTTACGATCGCGATATCGCCCGGCTTTACGGACTTTCCGGTATTATGTTCAACGATTTTCTCAATTACTGTCTTTCTCATTGTATTCTCCCCCTTTAATCGAGACCATTCAGCTTGCGCATGGCTTTTACAAGGCCGCCTGCGCGGATAATGTCCATCAGGTTCTCAGGAAGAGACGCGATCGGGTACTCTTTTCCGTTGTAGTCGATGTGTTCGTTCATCACAACAGATACGGTGTCGCCCTCTTTGATGTCATCGTGGAGCGTCGGCTGTTCGATTAAGAGCAGACCATTGTTGATGGAGTTGCGGAAGAAGATCCTCGCGAAGGATTTCGCGATCACGCACTGGATTCCCAGCGCTTTGATGATCTCCGGGGCCTGTTCTCTGGAAGAGCCGCAGCCGAAGTTCTTTCCGGCAACGATGATGTCTCCGGGCTTGATCTGCGCAGCCAGTTCCGGGCGGAGCGGGGAAAATCCGTACTGTTTCATATCGTCAATGGTCTTTAATGCAAGGTACTCGGTCGGGATAATGATATCGGTGTCGATGTCATCGCCCAGGACCCAGACCTTTCCAGTCATTTTTTCCATGTAAATATCCTCGATTTCTATATTTTACAGATCGTTCGCTAACGCGATCTCACCTTTAATAGCAGAAGCCGTAACAGTCGCAGCGGATCCAAGATATACCTTGGAGCTCGGATGTCCTGCGCGGCCCTTGAAGTTTCTTGTACCGGTGCTGATCAGGACTTCATTCTCGCCGATAACGCCCTGGCAGCTTCCCCAGCATACACTGCAGTTCGGATTCATAACAATTGCTCCGGCTTCCATAAAGGCGTCGATCAGACCTTCCTTCAGTGCCTGGAGATAAACGGTCTGGCTTGCCGGAACCACAAGGAAACGGACTTTTTCAGCGACCTTCTTTCCTTTAATGATGGAAGCGCCGACTCTCAGGTCCTCGATACGTCCGTTGTTGCAGGAACCTAAGAATGCCTCGTCGATCTTCACGCCGCGGACTTCCTCAGCCGGAACCAGGTTGTCAACGAAGTCCGGTTTCGCCACTACCGGCCGGATCTTGGAGAGGTCAAAGGTATATTCTCTTGCGTAGACTGCGTCCGGGTCGCTTGTGAAGAGTGCCTTCGGCTTTCTTCCGTGAGCTTCCAGGTATTCGATGGCTTTCTCGTCCGGCTCGAAGATACCGGTCTTTGCACCTGCCTCGACAGCCATGTTGCAGAGGACCATACGCTCGCTGATGCTTAATGTCTTAGCGCCTTCGCCGGTGAACTCCATAACCTGGTAGTTGCAGCCGTTTGCGCCGATGGTGCCGATGATGGTCAAGATCAGGTCTCTCGCGTAAACGCCTTCCGGCAGCTTTCCGACGAGGTTGAATTTTACAGTCTCCGGAACAAGAACCCAGGATTTTCCTGTCACCATGCCGTAGAGGAGGTCTGTACATCCAACTCCGGTACCGAAGGCGCCGAGAGCGCCGTAGGAACATGTGTGGCTGTCAGCGCCGAAGATCAGTTCACCCGGGCAGACATAATGTTCCATCATGATCTGGTGGCAGACGCCCTTTCCTTCCCAGAAATCGATGTTGTTTTCCTTCGCGAAGTCGCGCATCTTCTTCTGGGACGCCGCTGTCTTCGGACAGTCAGACGGGACATTGTGGTCTACAATGAATACCATCTTTTTTGTGTCCGCGATGTGCGGATGTTTTAATTTATTGCGGTACATGTCAACGGTCAGATGTGTGGTTCCGTCGTTGCTCATCATACGGTCTAATGTTACGGTATGGATATCTCCCGGTTTTACGTAGTCAACACCGGCTGCCGCTGCGATGATCTTTTCTGCGATTGTCATTCCCATTGTCCTACTCCTCCTCACGGTTTAAAGAAGCGATCAGTCCGCCCTGATTTAAGATGTTCTGCATGTATTCCGGCAGCTTTGTGCAGGAATATGTCTTTCCATTTGCATGAGCAGTTCCGTCGGACATGGAAAGTTCCATGGTATCGCCGGTCTTTACATCATCCGGCAGGTCTTTACAGACGATAACCGGAAGTCCGATGTTGATCGCATTTCTATAGAAAATCCTTGCGAAGGATTTTGCAACGACGGCCTGTACGCCGAGGGCTTTTAAAACGCCCGGTGCCTGTTCTCTGGAAGAACCGCAGCCGAAGTTCTCGCCGCCGACAACAAAATCGCCCGGTTTTACTTTTTTGGGGAAATCCGGGTCGAGAGACTCGAATGTGTGCTCTTTCATCTCTTCCAGATTCGGTAAGAGCAGATATTGGGATGCAATGATCTGATCGGTATCAAGGTCATTATGAAATTTAAAGATCGTTCCTTTTGCCATGACTTTATATGTTCCTTTCTTATCTAAGAAATATTAAAAGACAGCTGCGAAGATATAGACCGTCAGCCGCCGTAACAGTTCATGAATTCTTTCATTCCCTCATTATAGCATAGGATCAGGCATAAATAAAATGGCACGTATTGATATGGCACATAACTTAAAGTTATAAAATTATAGTACTTTCCAGCGCCGGGAAAAGGACATAAAAATTGCTGCAGTTAAACTCTGTATTTGACCGGACATGACAGCTGTATTTTTACACCTCCGGTCGGATCATCACGGAAAACTGCAGCAAAAATGGAACTTATCTGGTTATTTCAGCTTCAAAACCGCCGTCTGCGGTCTCGTCTCAGCCGTCAGCACCAGTGTGTTGGAGTCGTACTCCACCACATTCCGGCAGAGTCCTGTAAATTCCTCAAGACGTCCGATCACTGGATAGCCGAAATGGTCAGAACGGTAGTGCATCGGGATCACAACGCGGGGCGCGAGGTCATCCACCACAGCCTTCGCCTGGACCGCATCGATCGTATAATAACCGCCCACAGGGATCAGGATCGCGTCGAGATGCTTTAACAGATCCTTTTGTTCTCTGGTAAGAGGACATCCGATGTCACCCATATGGGCAATTTTAAGTCCATCTGATTCTAAAATGTGGATCCGGTTCGGTCCACGGAGGGCTCCCTGTTCCGGGTCATGCCAGGTGTCGATCTTCGTGATGGAAAACGGGTTCTTTGTCCCGCTGTGCTTTAAGGTCACTGCGTCCGTGTAACCGTGGTCACCATGTTCGTGGCTGCAGAGTATCATGTCTGCGGTGAGGGAAAGCGGAGCGAGTCCCGGTACCGTATTTGGGCCATATGGATCAAAAACAATGGAAAATCCATCTTTTTCAACGGTGAAACAGGAATGACCATTCCAGGTGATAGAAATAGAATTCATAGTTGTGTCCTCCTCTCGAGCAGTTAGAAATGATTGGTCAGATAATTATATTTTATCATGAAACGCAGGGGGATTCAATGGACGAAAAGGAAGGTTCCCATCTGTGCCAGAGTGGGAAATTTATGTGATCAGTGCTTGAGAAAGCAGGAGCAACCGCGGTATAATAATGGATATAATGTCGGGAATAACAGGAGGAAATGACAATGGAGCTTACACAGGTAAAGCACGAGATTGAAACATTGGCGGAGAAATACCGGGATGAGTTTGAGGCGGTCAGTGCATACATATTTGCTCATCCGGAGCTGGCATACCATGAAATGCTGGCGCAGGATCAGCTGTGCGGGCTGCTGGAAAAGCATGGCTTTAAAGTACAGAGGGGAGCCGGCTCTCTGGAGACCGCATTTGTGGCAGAATACCGGAGCGGAAAGCCAGGAATGACCTTTGCCTTTATGTGCGAGTACGACGCTCTTCCTGAAATTGGACATGCATGCGGTCACAATCTGATCGGCACCAGCGGAGCCGGAGCCGGTGTGATATTAAAAGAGATCATGGAAAAATATGGGATCGGAGGAACCCTGAAGGTTCTTGGAACACCGGCAGAGGAAAACGGAAGCGGAAAGATCACGATGCTGGACGAAGGAATTTTCGATGGTGTGGATATGGCGCTGATCATGCATCCGAGTGATATGTCCATGGCAGATGATATCTCATTTGCAGCCGTAAATAAGACCTATACCTTCACAGGAAAACCAGCACATACCGCAGCGTGTCCGTGGATGGGGGCAAGTGCGTTAAACGGAGTTCTCCAGATGTTCCATGCGGTAGATTCCCAGAGACTTCATTTTAAGGATTACACGAGGGTTCACGGAATTATCGTGGAAGGCGGAACCGTTGTGAATATTGTTCCGGAGAGAGCGGTCTGCAGATTCAATATCAGGGCGCTGGATGCGGAGTACCTGAAAGATGTGATCTCCGTGATAGACCGGTGTGCGAAAGGCGCAGCTATCTGCGCCGGTGTAGATGTGGAAATTCAGCAGAATGGCTATCTGATAAAAGATGTCCGCAACAACAGGGAACTTGTGACAGCAGTGGAAAAGAACATGGATTTCATTGGAGAACATCATATCCCCCGTGATCTGACTCAGGGGATCGGTTCCACGGATGTGGGAAATGTGACTCAGGCACTTCCGGCTGCCCAGTTTTATATCGGTGTGGGCGAAGGCTTGGGAACCCATACAGCAGCATTTGCGGACGCTGCAGGAGGAGAAGCAGGAAGACGTGCTCTCACTGCCGCGGTAAAGGTGCTGGCAATGACAGGACTTGATATGATGTCCGGCCGATCATAAAAATAACAAAGCATGAAGGTGGTTGTTCATGCGATCGGGACGAAGATGAAAGAAATCTAAGAAAACGGAAGAATCGACAGAAATAAAAATCTCTGCCCGGACACGCCGAGGTGCGTCCAGACAGAGATTTTTTGTGCACTGTGCGAAATTATAGATTGTCGCAAACGACCGCGCGAGGGGCGAGCAACAAAAAACGGACACAGAATAGAGACTTCTGTGTCCGGATATTTGGCTGTATTACAGTGCTGTCGCCTTCGGCAGCGTAAAGATAAATTCCGATCCGACCCCCTGGGTGCTGATCACATCAATATTTTCTCCGTGTGCCTGTATGATCTCTTTTACGATCGCCAGCCCGAGTCCTGTTCCCTTCTTATCTTTTCCTCTGGAGAGATCCGACTTATAGAAGCGGTCCCAGATCTTCTTGATACTTTCCTTCGGAATACCGATTCCCGTATCCTTCACGGAAACAAAGACTTTCTCGTACTTCAGCGAAGTCTGGATATAGATCACGGAATTCTCACGGCTGAATTTGATGGCGTTGTCGATCAGATTGTAGAGTACCTGCTGGATCTTACCGAGATCCGCATACACCATCTGGATATCCGCAGCGAAGGTGAGATCCAGAACGATATCCTTGGCATTGCAGGTTCCTTCAAAGGTTGCCGCGGTATCTTTAATAACGCGATTGATATCAAAGTTGCTCCGTGTCAGGAATCCCTTGCTGTCGAGAGAGTTCAGCGTCAGCATGCCCTGAGTGAGTTTGTTTAAACGCTCTGTCTCAGAGATCAGGATACCGAGATACTTATCGTATAATTCCGGTGGGATCGTTCCGTCTTTGATCGCTTCCAGATACCCCTTGATGGATGTCAGCGGGGAGCGGAAGTCGTGGGAGACGTTGGCGATAAAGGAATGCTGATATTCCTCCATCTTATTTAATTCACTGGACATATAATTTAAGGTGTTGGCAAGGTATCCCATCTCATCGGCAGAAGTTACCTTGATCGTATGGCTTAAGTTTCCCGCCGCGTATTCCTTTGCACCCGCGGTGATCTTCTTTAACGGGACATATACGGTCTTTGTGAACACGAGAAGAATGATCAGGGACAGGATGAAAACCACCAGCGCTGTAATGTATACAATGTTCAGGATACGGTCTTTCCCGTGTACGATCTGTTCGATGGGCATATGGATCACCACGTATCCATACGTATTGAAATTTCCCGTGATCGGCGCAATGACGGACAGCATGTCTTTATCAAACATGCCGAAAAATCTGCCGGTCATATACGAGCGGTTTCCCGCCACGGTGGGATCAAAACCATCGATGGCGGTGCCGATATGGGAGGCTGGGGCAGTCTCCGCAACAACGCTGCCTTTCTGGTTGATGACCCAGGCCTGTGCCTTTAAGTAGGTGGCAACGGCCTGCAGCTGCGGGTTTGCCGTGGACAGACTGATATTTTTGCCCTGATAGATATCGCTGTAGGTGGAGGCGAGAAGATTCGCCTCATCGTAGAGCGATTCAGACTTTTCTTCTAAGAGATACTGGTAGGTGATCTCCGAGGACATGGTCGCGATGAAAATGAAACCGAGAAGACCAAACACCAGATAGCCGAGAAGAAACTTGGTATAAAGAGAACGGGTCATCGTCTTACCTCAAATTTATAACCGATTCCCCAGACAGTGGACAGCGCCCAGTTCTCGTCGTCGCGGATCTTCTCGCGAAGACGTTTGATGTGGACATCAACAGTCCGGGTGTCACCGATATACTCATAGCCCCAGATATGATCCAACAGCTGTTCTCGGGTAAAGACCTGATTCGGAGAGGAGGCAAGGAAGTATAAAAGTTCCAGCTCCTTCGGCGGCATATCCACAGAGTGACCTTTGTAGAGGACGGAATAGTTCGTCAGGTTGACGATGAGATTCGGATACTCCACATATTCTCCCTGCTGTTTTGTCGCAGCGGACATACTGACCGGGGCCGCCTGATAGCGGCGGAGAACAGCCTTGACTCTGGCGACAAGTTCTTTTGAATCGAACGGCTTGATCATATAGTCATCGGCACCGAGCTCCAGACCTAAAACTTTGTCGAAGACCTCGCCCTTTGCGGACAGCATGATGATCGGTACCTGAGAGGTCGTGCGGATCTCCCGGCAGACCTGATAGCCATCCATGCCCGGCAGCATCAGGTCGAGAAGGATCAGGTTCGGCTTAAAGACCGGAACCTCCTTCAATGCGGATTCTCCGTCCCCGACGATCTTTGTATCATAACATTCTTTCATCAGGTACAGGGAAATTAACTCTGCAATATTCTCGTCATCGTCGACGATGAGAATTCTCTGTTTATCGACCATGGAGGTCTCCTCCTTCTAAAATTTATCGTAAAAATTTCGTTTTTTGCCTGTAAATCAGGGCAGGTTTCTATTTCCTATAGGATGATGGGTAAAATTGAAACCTTTGCGGTTAACATAACTTTAAAATAGTACTGTTCAGACAAAATCCGACGCAGTTCCTACTTGAAAATATAAATGAGCAAATACCGAAAAGTGCACAAAAATTATAACTTATTGTGCACGTAACATGGACATTGGTCCGCTTAATATTCTTTATGTCTGCATGTGATAGACTTAATAGTGCAGTTTTTCAAATTTGCTCATTTATAGCTTGAAAGTTACTTGAAAGTTACGATCGTAACTCCCGTATCGCCTTCCCCAAATTCTCCAAGTCTGAATTCTTTTACATACTTAAGCTTCTTCAAATGCTTGTGGACCGCAGCCCGCAGCGCTCCTGTTCCGCGTCCATGTACGACACGGACCTGCGGAAGATGGGCGAGATAAGCATCATCCAGATACTTGTCAAGGACAGGCATCGCCTCGTCCGTTGTCATTCCGATGAGATTGACCTCAGGGGAGACGGAGAAGGACTTCGCCATCTTGATCTTTCCGCTTCCGGTGTTGTTCCGCTTCAGGGCAGCCGGATCGAGGCCCGGTCCGGATACGGACGCCTCGTCTAAAAGTTCCAGATCTTTGATATTTACAAGGGAGCGCAGGATTCCCATCTGCACATAGAGATCGCCTTTTGCGTTCGGCAGTGTGCTGACTGTTCCCTTTAAGTTCATCGTGAGGACCTTAACACCGTCACCGATCTTTAATTTCTTCGGTGAGATCGTCTTTTTCGGCCCCTTATTGTTCTTCAGACTTAAGCTTTTATCAACTTTATCCAGCTTTTCGCGGAGCTTTGTTCTCTCAGCCTCCAGCTCTTTTCCGACACCGGAGCTTGCGGCAAGCTTGTTGATATTCCGGATCGTCTGATCCGCGGTCTCTTTCGCCTCGCGTAAGATCCGCTGGGCTTCCTCGTTGGCGTTCTTTAAGAGCTTTTCTTTCCGCTCGTCAAGCCGCTCTTCCTTCTGCTCAATATTCTTCTTTAAACGGGAGATCTCTTCCTTGTAGCTTGCGATCTCCTCACGCTCTTTTTCGATGGTCACGCGGCTCTGCTCTAAGTTCGCCAGCAGGTCCTCAAATGCCTCATCATTGGATTCCAGATGGGTCTTCGCATCATCGATGATGTAATCCGGCAGACCTAACTGTCTGGAGATCGCGAATGCGTTACTCTTTCCGGGAATACCGATCAAAAGCTTATAAGTCGGACGCAGTGTTTCAACATTAAACTCACAGCAGGCGTTCTCAACACCCGGCGTTGACAGGGCGAATACTTTCAATTCGCTGTAGTGGGTGGTCGCCATGGTCCGGCACTTCATATTGTGAAGGAAGGACAGGATAGAGATCGCTAAAGCAGCGCCCTCGGTGGGGTCCGTTCCGGCACAAAGCTCATCGAAAAGGCAGAGAGACCGGCTGTCTGCCTGATTTAGGATCTTAACGATATTTGTCATGTGGGCGGAGAAGGTACTTAAGCTCTGCTCGATGCTCTGCTCATCACCGATATCCGCGAATACCTCGTCAAAAACGGAAAGCTCGGATCCGTCAAACGCCGGGATCTGCAGACCGGATTGTCCCATCAGGGTAAACAGACCGACTGTCTTTAAGGATACGGTCTTACCGCCGGTATTCGGTCCTGTTACGATCAGCAGATCGAAATCTTTTCCCATCCAGATATTGATCGGAACGACCTTTTTTGGGTCAAGGAGTGGATGGCGGCCATCCTTGATATGGATATAACCTTTTCGGTTAAACTTCGGCATGGAACAGTTATAGATTCTTGAGAGAGCAGCCTTCGCGAAGATGAAATCCAGCTTTGTGAGGATCTCAAAATCCGTTGTGATCGGCTCGATATACGGGACGAGCTCGGTGCTTAAGGCAGCTAAGATCATCTCGATCTCTTTCTGCTCCTTTAATTCCAGTTCACGGAGTTCGTTGTTTAGCTTGATGATCGCCATCGGCTCGATAAAGAGTGTGGATCCGGTGGTCGACTGGTCATGGACCATTCCGGCAAACTGGCTCTTATACTCGGCGCGGACCGGGAGACAGTAGCGTCCGTCACGCATGGTGATAACGGCATCCTGCAGCATGGTACGGCTGGAGTTTAGGATGGAGTTCAACTGGGTGTGGACTTTATCTGCCGTGATCTTCATCTGGCGGCGGACGTGGTGGAGTCCCGGGCTTGCATCATCGGCGATCTCATCTTCACCGAGAATACAGCGGGTGATCTCACTGTTCACATTCGTCAGTGGTTCCAGAGTGCGGAACATCTCATCGAGAGAGTCATCAGGAAGTTCCATATTTTCCGGATGGCGTCCATAATTCTTTGCGCGGGCCGCACAGGTCAAAAGTCCGCTGACGGAGAGAAGCTCCGTGATGCTTAAGGAGCTGCCGATCTCCAGACGTTTTAAGGAATCCCGTACATCCCGGACTCCGGCTAAGGAGAGACTTCCTTTCTGGCGGACACGGGTCACCGCATCGGCGGTCTCGGTCTGGGTCTGGACAATCTCGTTGAAATTCGAGGACGGTGTCAGCTCCCGGCACATCTTCTTTCCCGGTTCGGACGCCGCACAGTCGGTCAGGCGGTCAATAATTTTATAATATTCAAGTGTTTTTAATACTTTCTGATTCATAGGTCGATCCTTTTTTCCTTTCAATACGCAGACATTCCGCAGTATGAAACATGCGGAGATTTTCAGTAAAGATGCCTGCCTGCACAGAAAAAGTATAACACAAACGTGTTAAATATCATAGAGATTTTTTCTTACGGTGGAGGTGTCCGATTTGGGAGGGAGAGCCTGTGGAAAAGGTTATCGAATGGTACGGAGAAACTTGTATACACCATTTTTTTGTTGCATAATAAGAGGAAAAAAATTATAATGAAAAGAAAATAGGCTAAACGCAAAGAATCCGCAAATGGAATCATATTTTGATGGATATTTGCCTGTAGCAGCAGGAGTAAGGGCTGCTGTAAGATATGAAAAGGAGACTTTTTTCATGTCAGATACACCTAACGAGAAAAAATTTATGAGGGAAAAGGTCGTAAAACCTCCGATCGATAAGCGTAGGGCCGCGGGCCGGATCCTGTGCTATGTTCTTTTTGCGGCCGTTTTCGGTGGAGTTGCTGCGGTGAGCTTTGTGGCATCACTGCCGACAGCGAAAAAGCTTTTGGGTAAAGAGCAGCCAGTGACCTCCGCACCGATCACGATCGAACGGGACCAGGATCCATCCGGCGAGCCGACACCGGTGGAGACCATGGCGGAGACCACAGGAGAGGGGATCCGCGCGGAAGATCTGAAGGATGAGGTGGATAAGATCGTTGGGGACGCCATGGAAAAGTTCCCATGGACGACGAAAAACCTCACCGAGTTAAACGACGCGTTCCGGAACATCTACCTGGAATCCGAGAAGAGTATCGTGACAGTTTCCGCAGTGAAAAACGACGTGGACTGGTTTGATAACCCTATTGAGACGACAGGACAGTATGCGGGAATCATCATCGCGGTGAATTCCAGCGAGGCGCTGATTCTGACAGGACAAAGCGCGGTGGCTGGAGCCGACTCCCTGCGGGTGACCTTTGGGGACGGATCCACGGCGGCAGTAGAACTGAAATCCCAGGACATCACCTCCAAGATGGCAGTTGTCAGTGCGAAGATCTCTGATATTGAAGAGCAGACCGTAAACTGGATGAAGGCGGTGGAACTCGGAAACTCCTATTCCGTCCGTACCGGGGACATGGTCCTCGCGGTGGGAAGTCCCTCCGGACATGTCCATTCCGTCAAGCAGGGGCTGATTGCCTATGTGGCAAAGGGAGTCCAGGCAGTGGATGGTCAGACGCGTATCCTGTATACCGAGTTTGAGAGCCATGCAGACGAGGGAACATTCCTCTTAAATCTTTCCGGCCAGCTGGTGGGCTGGGCAACCGACACTTATCAGTCCGGTGATAATGGACAGACGGAAGATAAGACGATGGCGATACCGATCTCGGAGTACAAGGGCGTGCTCCAGAAGCTCACAAACGGACAGTCCGCCCCGTATTTCGGAATCCGGGGACAGGATGTGACCTCCGTGATGATGGAGAGCGGAATCCCCAGCGGAGTATATATAACAGATTCCATTGCAGATGGACCTGCCTACAACGTGGGGATCCAGAACGGTGATATCCTGACAAAGATCAGGGACACGGAGATCCAGACGATCCGGGACTTCCAGAACCGGCTGGAGGACACGAAGACCGGAGATTCTGTAAAAGTTACGGTAAAACGGAAGTCTATTGATGAATATAAAGAGATAGAGTATCAAGTGACGATTGGAGCCAGGTAGTTATTACTGCCTGGCTTGTAACTGCTCAGACTTACTGAACAGTTATCTAGTCCAATAATAACGTTTCAGCCTTAAAACTGAAACGCTAGATGTAAAGACAGAAAACGTCTGTCGACGCAATGAATAGAAGGAGAGATTATGAGATTTATTGAAACATTCCGGGAAGGAAACCACATTTCGGATGTATACCTGTGCAAGACAAAACAGATCGCGCTCACAAAGAATGGAAAAGAGTATGGTTCTCTTGTACTGCAGGATAAAACAGGAACTGTTGACGCGAAGATCTGGGAGTTAAACTCTCCGGGAATCAACGAGTTTTGCGCACTGGATTACGTGTATGTTGACGCGGACGTGACTCTGTTCCAGGGACAGAACCAGTTAAATGTAAAACGGATCCGCAAGGCGGATGAGGGCGAGTACCATCCGGCAGATTATCTCCCGGTGACCACAAAGGACATCCCGACGATGCAGCATGAGCTCACCCAGTACATCACAACCATCAAGAACGAGTACTTAAGAAAGCTGGCATCCGGCTATTTCAACGACCCGGAGTTCATGAAGGCGTTCTCCTTCCATTCCGCGGCAAAGAGCGTTCATCACGGCTTCGTCGGCGGACTTTTAGAACATACCTTAAGTGTTGTAAAAATGTGCGATTACTTCTGTAAACAGTACCCGGTGCTGAATCGCGACCTGCTCTTGACGGCAGCGATGTTCCATGATATCGGAAAGACAAAAGAACTTTCCGCGTTCCCGGAGAATGACTACACAGATGACGGACAGCTTCTCGGCCACATCATCATCGGCTCCCAGATGGTAAAAGAGCGGATCGACACGATGCCGGGATTCCCGAAAAAGCTGGAGAGTGAGCTGATCCACTGCATTCTTGCACATCACGGTGAGCTTGAGTACGGTTCCCCGAAGAAACCAGCCCTGATCGAGGCGATGGCATTAAATCTTGCGGACAACGCGGACGCGAAAATGGAGACCATGACAGAGATCTTAAGAGGTGCCGGGGACAACATGGGCTGGCTCGGCTACAACCGCTTCATGGAGACGAATGTCCGCCGGACGAGTGAAAACTAGTATGTAGAAAAATTGACCCGCAGCGGATCATAAATCGTGCATAATTTTGATAATAATTTGTCATAGAAAGACAGATGACACGAAATGTCCGCGTGAAAAAGATATATGTGCGCTTTGCACTGATAAGAAACCGCAAAGATCAAAAAATAACGGTTGACAAAATCACTTTTGTGACTAAAATGAGTGTTGTTCATATTCAAATGCGATGAACGGGACAGGACTTTCTAACAGGATCTTATTCAGAGAGCTGCCGGTCGGTGCGAGGCAGATAAGAAATTAGAAGGTTATCACCTGGAAGCAGCCGGGATGAACAGCTCATTTTAGTAATTCCGGACGGAAACCTCACCGTTAAAAGGGGACCGATTCATCTGAGAGTACAGCAGATACTTGAGGAGGATGGGACTGAGAGGCCGGTTTTCCGGCAACAGAAGTGGTAACGCGGAGAATGTTAGATCCTTCGTCTTCTAAGGGAGCGATCCCTATGGAGACGGGGGTTTTTGTTTTTTCACCCCCTTTTGAATATGGATGGACTACAGGGACCGGAATTCGCGACATTCCGGTATGACGAAATGAATTTACAAAGGAGCGAAATGACATGAACACATTAGTAATCGTTCTCATCTCAGCTGTGTGTCTGTTATGCGGATATATGGTATACGGACGCTGGCTGGCAAAGACCTGGGGCATCGACCCGAAGGCAAAGACACCTGCCTATACACATGAAGATGGACAGGATTATGTACCAACAAACGGCTGGATCGTTTTTTCACACCAGTTTTCCTCTATCGCAGGTGCCGGCCCTGTAACGGGCGCTATCCAGGCGGCTGCATTCGGCTGGGTTCCAGTTCTTCTCTGGATCCTTGTCGGTGGTGTCTTCTTCGGAGCGGTCACAGACTTCGGCGCTCTTTACGCAAGCGTAAAGAACGAAGGTAAGTCCATGGGACTCCTGATCGAGAAGTACATCGGCAAGACAGGTAAGCGGTTATTCCTGATCTTCTGTTGGTTATTTACCTTGATTGTTATCGCAGCCTTTGCTGACATGGTTGCAGGCACATTCAATGCTTATACGGTTAAGGATGGCGTTACAGAGCTGGCAGCAGCGGCTCAGACAAACGGCGCCGCAGGCTCCATTTCCATTGCATTTATCGTATTTGCGATGGTTTTCGGTGTCCTTCAGAAGAAGCTCAACCTTGAAGGCAAGAGCGAGTTCTTCGTAGGACTTGCATGCACGGTTGCATCTCTTGCAATCGGTATGGCATTTCCGTTAATCGGCGGTAAGGACGCATGGACAGGATTCACATTTGCGTATATCTTCTTTGCATCTGTTCTTCCGATGTGGCTCTTAAAGCAGCCGCGTGACTACATGACAACATTCATGTTTGCAGGAATGATCCTCGGCGCTGTTGTCGGTATTGTTGTTGCGCATCCGAACATGAACCTTCCGATGTACACAGGCTTCACAAATGAGAAGCTCGGAAACATGTTCCCGATCCTTTTCGTAACCGTAGCCTGCGGAGCTGTTTCCGGTTTCCACAGCCTCGTTTCCTCCGGTACTTCCTCCAAGACCGTTGAGAACGAGAAAGATATGTTAAAAGTTGGTTACGGCGCAATGGTTCTCGAGAGCCTCTTAGCCGTACTTGCACTCTGTGTAGCAGGCGCCGCCGCAGCCGCTGACGGTACCGCAGCAGTAGGAACTCCGTTCCAGATCTTCTCCTCCGGCGTTGCTGGACTTCTTGAGATGTTCGGTCTTCCGATCTATGTTGCACAGTGCTTCATGACCATGTGTGTATCCGCTCTTGCTCTTACAAGCCTTGATGCAGTAGCACGTATCGGACGTATGTCCTTCCAGGAGCTTTTCTCCGTAGACGATATGGAGAATGCGGAGAGTTGGAGAAAATTCCTCTGCAACAAATATGTATCCACGATCATTACACTTGCATTCGGCTATATCCTTACAAGAGTCGGTTACTCCAACATCTGGCCGTTATTCGGAAGCGCAAACCAGCTGTTAAGTGCACTTGTTCTGATCACACTCTGCGTATTCTTAAAGGTAACAGGCAGACAGAACAAGACCCTGATCGTACCGTGCGTGATCATGCTCTGCGTAACCTTCACAGCACTGGTTCAGAGAACGCTTGCTCTTGTAAACGCATTCAGCGCAGGTACTGCAGTATTTATGGTTGAAGGACTTCAGCTGATCGTTGCGATCCTTCTTATGGTTCTCGGTGTGATCATCGTTGTTACATCCGGTAAGGAGTTGTTAAGCAAGAAGGCAGGTTCTGAGGCGAGAGCATAAATTGCGGTTTACATAATGTGTAAATTATATATTTGATGAATAGAGACCGGCTTTCCGGTTCCACAGATTCTCTGCGGGGCATGGAAAGTCGGTTTTTTCGTTCTGTTTATGTGTTGAGGGGTTGCAAATGCGAGAGGAATTCCTGTATACTTAAGAAAACTTAGAAAATCACAATATTTATATAGAAGGAACGAATTATGGAAATCAAGAAGAACGATAAATTTACAGTGACTATCGAGGATATGGGAGAGGACGGTGCAGGTATCGGCCGCGTGGACGGATATATCTGGTTCGTGAAGGATGCCCTGATCGGGGATACGATCGAGGCGTCAGCCATGAAAATGAAAAAAAATTACGGCTTTGCCCGTCTTGTGCGCGTCATCACCCCGGCAAAAGGCCGCGTGGAGGCGAAATGTCCGGTGGCGAGAGCCTGCGGCGGATGCCAGCTTCAGGAACTGGACTATAAAGAGCAGTTAAAATTCAAGGAAAAGAAAGTATACAATCACTTAAAACGCATCGGCGGCATGGAAAACCTGTTCCTGCCGGAAGAGGCGGAACAGGCAGCGGGAGTGCCGGACGCGGTCGTCATGGAACCGATCATTGGAATGGAAGACCCGTGGAGATACCGCAACAAAGCGCAGTACCCGATCGGCCGCGAAAAAGACGGAAAACCGACGGCGGGATTCTTTGCCGGACGGACCCACTCCCTGATCCCGGTACCGGAGCTGGACTGCCTGCTTGGATGTGCGGAAAATAAAGACTATCTGGCGGCAGTGTTAAAATTCATGGAAGATTTTGGTGTGGAACCTTATGATGAGGCAAACCACAAGGGACTTGTGCGCCATGTTCTCTTAAGAAAAGGTTTCGCCAGCGGTGAACATATGGTATGTCTCGTGATCAACGGAAAGAAACTGCCCCATGAGAAAGAGTTCATCGGGCGGATGCGTGAAGCCGGCGCGGACAGTATCTCCCTGTCCTTCAATATGGAAAAGACAAACGTGATCCTGGGAACCGAGATCAAAAATCTCTACGGGCCGGGTTATATCACGGATAAGATCGGAAACATCGAATATCGGATTTCTCCGCTATCGTTCTATCAGGTAAACCCGGTCCAGACAGAACGTCTCTACGGAACAGCTCTGGAATTCGCTGATTTAAACGGCGGTGAGACCGTCTGGGATCTCTACTGTGGAATCGGAACCATCTCTTCTTTCCTCGCCCAGAAAGCCGGAAAAGTCTGCGGTGTCGAGATCATTCCGGCAGCGATCGAGGATGCGAGGGAAAATGCGAAGCGCAACGGCCTTGACAATGTAGAATTCTTCGTCGGCAAAGCCGAAGAGGTTCTTCCGGAACAGTATGAAAAAAATCATATCAAAGCCGATGTGATCGTTGTCGACCCGCCAAGAAAAGGCTGTGATGAGCTCTGCCTTGAGACGATCGTAAAGATGGCACCGGAGAAAGTCGTTTATGTGAGCTGTGATTCCTCGACGTTGGCGAGAGATGTGAAGTATCTCGGGGAGAACGGATATGAGGTAAAACGCGTTAGAACTGTCGACATGTTTGGAATGTCAGGGCATGTGGAGACGGTAGTATTGATGTCAAGAGTAAGCAAATAAAGAGCAAAAGCACCAAAATATAAATGGATTTCTACTATCCAGGCACTCAAATGCCGGATAGTGGAAATCCATTTTTTGTTGGCTTGGGAACAAATTAACTGCTCTGTTTGGCGAGGGTTGAGAATACAGATTAGAGTTTGGTGTTTCAAATACTCTTGTAAAAGGACATTTGTAGGCCAAATTCTATTTAAGAAAGAACGATGAAGTTAGCAGTATCTGGAACGGTAACGGAATGTGTTGAGTAAATGTGACTGGTTCAGCATGCATTTCATCGCATTGTTGCTTGCGTGAAAAATGGAGTAAATAAGAAATACTGCTTTCAACTACTTTTGCTTTTTGAAACTATTGATAAATTAATTTGTTTGTGTTATCATATGTCTGTTATTTAATATCAAACATTATATAATAAATAACGAATAGAGTTATTTAATGGAGGCAAAGATGATACGAATTAAGTTGTCAGAGGTTTTGGGAAGAAAAAAAATGACACGAAAGAAACTTGCCGAACTGGCAAATGTTCGTCCTAACACTATTGGCGATATGTATAATGAAAAAGTCCGTAAAATTGATTTGGATACGTTAGATAGGATATGTGCTGTCTTAAAATGCAATATATCAGATTTACTTCAATATCAGGACGAGAATGGAGAAAAATGATATGAATGGACTATCAATGTTTGCGAATGTTGGAATAGCAGAAACCTATCTTTCTGAGGTGGGTATTGATATTGTTGTTGCCAATGAGGTACTTGAAGAAAGAGCACGCTTTTATCAGGATGTTTATCCAAAGTGCAATATGATTTGTGGAGATATTCTGAATTCAGCTGTTTTTGAAAGAGTTTATGAAGAATCCGTAAGACGAAATGTTAATTTTATCATTGCGACACCGCCTTGTCAGGGTATGAGTCCAGCGGGTAAAAAAGATCCGAAAGATATTCGTAATGGTCTTATTACCAGTGCTGTAGACATGATTCTTCGAATTCAGCCAGATTTTGTTTTCATTGAGAATGTAATGCAGCAGTTGAAAACAAAGATTGAATATGAAGGAAAAATGATTCTTATTCCAGAGTATTTGAAAAAAAGACTTGGTGGCATTTATTACTTTAATGAAAATCCTGTAATTGATTCGAAGTTTTACGGTGTTCCACAGCAAAGAAAGAGAGCAATTTTCTTATTGGCGAAAAAGACAACAGGTATTAAGTGGGATTTTCCAGAAAAAAACGAAAAATTTGTCACTTTACGTGATGTCATCGGAGATCTACCTTCTTTAGATCCATTAGTTAAGGAACCAGAGCATAGAGATGTATTTCCAGATTATGAGAAGAAAAAAGCTACGGGGTTAGCAGTGTCGAAATGGCATTGTCCGAGAGAACATGTTTGGCGAAATATTGAAGTGATGATGCATACTCCAGAAGGTCAAAGTGCACGAAAAAATAGCGTATATTTTCCTAAGAAGAAAGATGGCACTATGGTTGGTGGCGCATTGAGAACATATATGCGTATGGAATGGGATCGCCCAGCGCCGACAATTACTGCTTATAACCATACTATTTCATCCTTTCAGAATGTTCATCCAGGCCGACCGACTGATCAAAAAGGAATATACTCTGATCCAAGAGTTTTAACAATTTTTGAATTGATGCGTGTAATGACCTTACCAGATGATTGGGCAATTCCAGATTGGGCAACTCCGAAACTAATCAGGCAGGTAATAGGCGAAGGTATCCCACCATTATTGGTAAAGGTGCTCGTAGCTCAATTACATCTGAAAGAGAGGGACGAACTATGTTAAGAGCAGTATCTTTATTCTCAAATGTTGGTATTGCTGAGACATATTTCGCTGATTTAGACATTCATGTTGCTGTTGCAAACGAATTAGTTCCGCAACGTGCCGAGTTCTATCGACACTTGTATCCAAAGACCAATATGATTGTTGGTGACATAACTGATGCAAAAATCTATAGTCAAATTATTACTGAAGCTAAGAAAGGACCAGTAGATTTTCTTATTGCAACACCACCTTGTCAGGGGATGAGTATCGCAGGGGAAATGAATCCTTATGATGAGCGCAACAGTTTAGTTAAGTATGCGATTGATGCAATCTTGGATTTGAGGCCAACTTATGTCTTGATTGAAAATGTTCCACAGCAACTAACCACTCCAATCAACTATGAGGGGACAGAGATCACTATTCCTGAGTATATTGAGAAACGGATAGGAGCATTTTATAATATAAATGCAGAAAAAGTTTTGGACACCATGGATTATGGGGTTCCTCAAATGAGACGCCGAGCAATTTTTCTATGTGCAGATAAAGCAACTGGAATTAATTGGGTTTTCCCCAAAAAAGAAAAACATATCGTTACACTTGAGGAAGCGTTTGCTGGAATTCCAGATTTATGGCCGAATATAAAAGAAAAGGAGTATCGTAATGTTCTCCCCCCAAATACTCCGGAAGCATTGGCATTTAACAAATGGCATCAACCAATGACTCATGTGTGGAGAAATGTTGAATGTATGTTATATACCCCTACAGGAAACACGGCATACGATAATCCTGTGCATTACCCAAAGAAAACCAACGGAGAACGAGTCAAAGGATATGATACTGCATATCACAGAATGTTTTGGAATAAGCCTAGTTCAACAATCACGACATATAACTTTAGAATCGGTTCTCAGAATAATGTCCATCCAGGTTCTCCGTGGAAGAAGGATGAGAATGGGGATATGATGTATACTAATCCACGTGTTCTCACCATTTATGAGTTGATGATTGTATCGAGTCTTCCAAAGGATTGGGATATTCCCCAATGGGCTACCGACAACTTGATTCGCACTGTAATAGGTGAAGGTATCCCACCGTTATTGATAAAAAAATTATTGTTACAGATCATATAAAGATATGGGAGGTATAAAAATGGCAGGCGGCACAAAAGAATATAATAAAACAATTTTGCAGACCAGCTTTACTAGTCTTGAATACATCTATTATCTTCTTGAGGTAGTGAGAAAGAATCAGCCTATGACTTCGGCCGATGGCAAAGATACTATTTTTCCGGCTGCAAGAGCAAGAATTGCTCAGGAGCGTGGTGGTGAATGGTCCGAGGATAAGAGGGATACGCATGCAGAATTGACTTTGAGAGAAATGAAGTTCATTCGGTATATTGATTCTGAATGTACAACATTTGAGGTTTCAGACATAGGTTACACATTTTTAGATGCCTTTACATTGGTAGAAGAGCCTACAGATGGCGAAAAAGTTAAGTTGTCACTGCATGACAACTTGAGCTTGGACGAAAAGAACCAACTTCTTTTTGACATCCTGGTTCATATTAATGTAAAGCAGGAGCGTTTTGGAAGGAATCTTAGGCCATATTTGATTCTCTTCAAACTGCTATCAGAACCTAAACTTGAAGGATATATTACAAAAGCGGAATGGGCTTGTTTTATAAATTCTTCCGAGTATCTTTATGATACGCAATATCTCCAGATAAGAGACCGTCTGATTGCAGTGCGTGAAAACGAAGAAACTCATGCGCCCAAAAAGAGTGACAGAATTTTGACGCGATTGGTTCTATGGAAAGTTCTTGACAAAGTTGATGTGCCATACGAAAATGAGGGGTGCTTTGCAATCAATGATGATTTTGCGAAGGTGGTAGAAATCAATATGCTTCAAGGTCAAGCAAGTTCTTTGGTCGGAGATAATCAGTCAGATACCGATGAAGCTGAAATTGAACTCCCGAACGAGGCTGAAAGGGAAACCAATGGTGAAAATATATTACTTTACGGTGTTCCGGGATCGGGTAAGAGTTGGACAATCGAACATGAGTATTGCAAGCCGGGAACAAAAGTTGAACGACTGGTATTTCATCCGGATTACACTTACGCTGACTTTGTTGGTCAGATTTTACCTGCCGTTGATGAGGGTGGTCAGGTAAGCTATAGGTTCACTCCGGGACCATTTACCAACATCTTGCGTGAGGCATATAATCATCCTACGGAAAAGTATATTCTAATTATCGAGGAAATTAACCGTGGTAATGCTCCAGCTATTTTTGGTGAAGTATTTCAGCTGCTCGATAGAAAGGGTGATATCCATGATATTGATAATGATGGTTTTCCAATTGGAAGCAGTGAATACGGCATCACAAATATGAATATTGCAAGAGAGATGTATGGAGAAGGTAGGAAAACTACAAAAGTAAGAATTCCTTCAAATCTTTCTATCATTGGAACAATGAACACATCTGACCAAAATGTCTTTACATTGGATACTGCATTTCAGCGTAGATGGGATATGCGACTGATTGAAAATAACTTTGATAATGTCGATCCGAAATTGGCTGATGCAGTGATTCTGGATACTACTATTACATGGAGAAATTTCTGCACGGAGATTAATAGAATAGTCATCGGCAACAGTGCGAGAATGTCCTCTGCTGAGGATAAGCGTCTGGGTGCTTATTTTGTTCATCTCAAAGATCTTCAGTTCAATGATGAAATGGGTGACTTGAGCGATGGAGAATACGACACACTAAGGAAGAAAGAAATGGTTGGCAATATCTCCAAGGATGAGAAGGTACACTTGGATCGAATTCGTGATGCTATGAAGCAGAATCGTAGATTCCCGGAAAAGGTCATTAAGTATCTGTGGGATGATGCCTTCAAATTTAATCGCGAGATTGTTTTTGAAACGACCAATTACCAGAGTCTTGAACAGGTTATTCGTGCGTTCATGTATGCAACCAAGCTTGATAGATTCAAGATGTTTAAGGAAAATGTGAGAAGCGCATTTGTCAATTCTGAGCGGTAAGGCGGTGATTTATGATGAATTTCGATCAGGCATTACAGTCTGTTTTACAATTTGATATAAAAAGTCATTGCCATGTGAACACAAATGAGGATGGAGACCGTTTTGTGGGAATTAAGGCAGATTCTGATGATGCTATGGTCTATTTTCCCATAGGTTATCAACTGCCGGAAACAGATGCTGCAATTCGCACAGATATTAAACACCTTATTCAAGTGCTTTCCGAATTTACAACGAGGGACGACCGTTTGCTTGCTGTAAATAAGTTTGCAGCACCGCAGTCTGTTGATTTTCCTATTAATGCCTATACCAGCGTTATAGAATACTATTTTGCTATTGGCGGTAAATATTATGTGGATGAATATTCCGTTGCGGCGAAGCCGTCTGTCCGG